>CAVHKV010000083.1:0-13017 GCA_963636635.1 uncultured Bacteroidales bacterium | reverse complement strand
AGCCCTCGTCGTTTTGGTAGGGCGCCTCCTCCTCGGAGATGGGGCCGCAGCCCGAGGCGAACAGCGAGGTGGCGTAGAACACCTGGCCGCCGAGGTCAAAGACGGCGTTGGTGTCGTCGCTGTTGGTGTGGAAGCCCTCGCCGGCCTGGGCCTCGCCCACCTGCTCGGCCGTGGTGGCGGTGTAGCCAAACCAGGCAATCTGGCGCTCGGAGAGGTCGAGGTCGTTGCTCGCGAGGCCGGAGTTGATGATGCTCGTCTCGGCCGCGGAGATGGAGGCAAAGGCCCAGCAGGTGCCCCAGGGGTGCTGGCGCTTCACCGAGGTGACGACGCCATAGTTGCGAAGGTCGTAGCTTGCGGGGTAGGTGTTGTTCGCGAGCGCCACGGCGCCGTCGGGCGAGGAGTAGGGCGAGTAGCTCGGATCGTTGACGGCGCGCTCGAGGGCATCGCGCAGCAGGTTGACGGCGTAGTCGTTGGCATGCGCCGGCGCGGGCGCGGCGAGCACGGCCGCAAGCGCGAGGGCGAGGCAACCCAGCAGCCAGGCGGCATGCGCGACATGGTTGCTGCGGGGGCGTTCGTGTTTGGGCGTCTGTTCGCTTTGCATGAGAGGCTCCTCGCCTGGCGTGGTCGGTAGCCTCCAAATATAGAACACGAGCGGGCGACATCGCTGCCGCCCGTCGGGTCTTGCTCCGTATGTTTTGGTCGCTTGGGTGCGATTGCCTTAGGCCGTGAGGGCCTTGAGCCTGCCTATGCCGGCGAAGGCGAGCCAGGCCAAGAAGCCGGCGGCCACGATGAGGACGCCGAGTAGGGCGTCGTCTGCCATGGCGGCGGCGTCGCCCAGGTTGAACAGGGCGCCGCCCTCGAGCAGGTTGGCCGCCTCGTCCACGCACCACATGAGCGCGGCGCCCGCATAGGCCAGGGCGAGCGTGCCCACGCGCATCTCGCGCGCGGCGGGGGAGAAATGCCAGGCGGCGGCAGCCAGGGCGGCAGCGATGGCGGTGAGGATGAGCGTCATGCTAGGCCTCGTTTGCTGCGGTGGCCCCGGCGTGCTTCACCACGGCGTCGGCCACCAGGCAGGCGAGCGCCCAGACGCAGGTGACGAGCACGCACATGCCCACGCCCACGGTGGACATCTCGTAGAGCATCTCGGCCGTGTCGGCCGCGTTGATCATGGCCGTGAGGAAGGGCGCGTGCAGCACCACCTCGCCGTGCCAGATGTGCTCGATGCACAGCAGGGCCACGCCGCCCCACAGCATCGAGGCGAGCCAGCCGAGCTTGCGGGTGAGGCAGAAGCCCTGCTCGTGGGCATCGGTGAGCTGGTTGCCCTTGGCGTCAACCACGCCCTGCTCCATCTCGTGCTTCTTCACGACGTGGCGCACGGCGCTCACGGCGACGGCCTCGGCCCCTCCAACGACAAAACAAGCCATGAATCCTCCAGTCATCATCGGCGCCAGGCGCCGGCTTTTCTTCTGTGCGCGAATGCAAACATCGACCAATATTGGCATATGGGTGCGTTCTGCGCGCCGGTGATTCGATGAGCGGAGTTGTGCTAGAAGCTGCCGAAGACGCTGCAGCCGCTGCGGCCGTGCTCCTTGGTGTGGTAGAGCGCGGCGTCGGCGTCCTTGTAGATGTCGGCCACGGCGCCCTCGCGGTCGGCAAAGGCCACGCCCACGCTGAGCGAGACGGGCGGCAGGCCGTCCGTGGGGTTCATGAGCTGCTCGTTTATGGCCTTCGTCTTCTCCTCGATGGTGTAGGCCAGGTCGCTCGTCATCTCAACCATGATGATGGCGAACTCGTCGCCGCCGGTGCGGCAGACGTGGTCGATGCTGCGGTAGGTGGTGCTCAGTAGGTTGGAGACCTTCTTCAGGATCTTGTCGCCCGTGGCGTGGCCGTAGGTGTCGTTGACCTGCTTGAAGGTGTCGACGTCGGCCAGGATGAGCGCAAAGTCGTGCTTGCCGTCGTCAAAGAGCTCGAGCACGCGGTCGAAGGAGCGGCGGTTGAGCAGGTTGGTGAGGGCGTCGTGCTCGGCCTGGTGGCGGATGAGCAGCAGGTTGTCCTCGTTCTCCTGGTAGACGCGGTTGTAGGTCCTGGCGAGGCTCTGCAGCTCCTCGGCGCCGATGACGGGGAAGATCTCCCCGCGCTTGATGCTCTCGTTGTAGCTGAGCAGCGGGTTCACGATGAGGTGGCGCATGACGGCGCAGGAGGCCAGCGTCATCACCGCAAAGATGGCGACGATAATCTCGCTCTTGGAGTAGACGTCCTTGAAGGCGTCGGTGGCGTGGTTCTGGGCGTTCTCGGTCTGCTCGATGAGGGAGGCCGAGCAGCGCTCGACGCTGTCGGCGATCTCCTCGTGGACGCCCTCGTACTGGTCGTTGGTGACGAGCGCCACCGCGCGGTCGTACTTCTCCTGCGCGGAAAGCGCTGCCTCCGCCTGGGTGAGCTCGAGCTCGCGGACGCAGTCGGGCCAGGTGGAGGGGTCTGTCTGGAACGACTCGAGCGAGAGGCGCATGGCGCGCAGCTCGGCGTCTTCGAGCCCGTAGGAGCGCCTGACCGCGGCCTCGAGCGAGGCGAAGGCGTCGGTGCCCTCAAAGCGGGCCTCGAGGGTAGCGACGGCCGACTCGCGGCGCTGCGTGACGTTTACCTCGGTGGCCCAGTTCTCGGCGTAGCCCACCTCGCCGGTGATGACGGCGAGGCGCGCCTGCTCGGCCAGGTAGTCCGAGGCGCGCAGCAGGGCGTCCGAGGCGTCCTCGCACTCGATGTAGGCCTGCGAGGTGTCCCTGAGGTTGTTGAACTGGTGGTATCCGAAGACGAAGGTCACGACGCAGGCGATGGCGAGCACGATGGTGAGAACCGTGCTTGCCACGCTGACACGTTGTATGCGGATCCTCTTCATGCCCGACCCCTCTTTGCGCGGCTCGTCGTGCCGTTTTTACGTACCACAATGTACGACTTCGATGAAGGTTTGATACCCACTCCTACGCAAGCGGAGGTGATTCGTAACGGACGGCCGCCGGGGCGGCAGCGGCGGGAGAGGCTTCGGGTGAGCGACCGCGTCGGTGGCGGCGTGGCTTGGGCGAGGGGAGCTTTGTGCCTGTGCGCGGCGACCGCACGGATGGAGTCGTCGAATGGCGGCGTGCCAAGCCGGGCAGGCTAGCGGAGTCCGTGGAGCCGGGCGTTCGCCGCGGTTTGGGGACACCGCGCCAGGTGCGCCGCGCTACAATCATCAAGTTTGCGCAGATACGGAAGGACACGCATGGCCAGCCTGAAGGAACAGATCTCGTCTCGTCGCACGTTCGCGATCATCTCGCACCCGGACGCCGGCAAGACCACCCTCACCGAGAAGCTGCTGCTCTACACCGGCAGCATCCAGACGGCCGGCTCGGTCAAGGGCAAGAGCAGCTCCAAGCATGCGGTCTCGGACTGGATGGACATCGAGAAGGAGCGCGGCATCTCCGTCACCTCCTCGGTGCTGCAGTTCACCTACGACGGCTGCTGCGTGAACATCCTCGACACCCCCGGCCACCAGGACTTTTCCGAGGACACCTACCGCACCCTCATGGCCGCCGACGCCGCGGTGATGGTCATCGACGGCGCCAAGGGCGTCGAGGCCCAGACCAAGAAGCTCTTCAAGGTCTGCACCCTGCGCCACATCCCCATCTTCACCTTCGTGAACAAGCTCGACCACGACGCCCGCGACCCCTTTGAGCTCATGGAAGAGATCGAGAACGTCCTGGGCATCAACACCTACCCCATGAACTGGCCCATCGGCAGCGGCCGCAACTTCCGCGGCGTCTTCGACCGCCAGGCCCGCCGCGTGCTGGCCTTCGAGGGCGACGGCCACGCCAACGCCACCAAGAAGGTTAAGGAGATCGAGGCCGAGCTGGGCAGCGACCAGCTCGAGGGCCTTATCGGCGAGGAGAACCACAAGAACCTGATGGACGACATCGAGCTGCTCGACGGCGCCGGCGACGAGCTCGACCTCGACGCGGTGGCCTGCGGCAAGCTCAGCCCCGCCTTCTTTGGCTCGGCCCTCACCAACTTTGGCGTGGAGCCCTTCCTCAAGGAGTTCCTGCGCCTGGCCCCGGCGCCGCGCGCCTACACCGACAAGCTCACCGGCGAGCCGGTGGAGCCCTCGCGCGAGGACTTCAGCGGCTTTGTGTTCAAGATCCAGGCCAACATGGACAAGAACCACCGCGACCGCATCGCCTTCGTGCGCATCTGCTCGGGCAAGTTCGAGCGCGGCATGAACGCCTACCACGTGCAGGGCGGCCGCAACCTCAAGCTGGCCACCGGCACCTCGATGATGGCCGACGACCGCGCCATCGTTGACGAGGCCTACGCCGGCGACATCGTGGGCCTGTTCGACCCGGGCATCTTCTCCATCGGCGACACCGTCTGCACGGGCAAGGAGCGCGTGCAGTTTGCCGGCATCCCCACCTTCGCGCCCGAGCACTTCGCCCGCGTCTCGCAGGTGGACACCCTCAAGCGCAAGCAGTTCGTGAAGGGCATGGAGGAGCTGGCCCAGGAGGGCGCCATCCAGATCTTCCGCGAGCTGGGCGCCGGCATGGAGAGCGTCATCGTGGGCGTGGTGGGCGTGCTGCAGTTCGAGGTGCTCGAGCAGCGCCTCAAGAGCGAGTACAAGGTCGAGGTCTACCGCCAGGCCCTGCCCTACAACGAGCTGCGCTGGATCGAGGGCGATATGGACGAGAAGGCCGTGCGTGCGCTCAACCTCACGCGCGACACCTGCCGCGTGGAGGACATGCGCGGCGGCAAGCTGCTGCTCTTCACCACCGACTGGAACCTCAACTACGCCACCGAGCACAACGAGGGCCTCGTCCTGAGCGAGTTCGGCAACGTGACGTTCTAAGACGCGCGGGGTTTTGTGGCGTGGACTCGGAGGCGCGATGCTATTGGGCGTGGGGCCACGGATGGGGCTTCCAGCGCTCGAGTTCCTACTGTTTGGGAAGACACAGGCGTGGTCGCGAGTTGGACGCTCGCGGCCGCGCCTCATTTGTATAGTGCGGCCGTTGGCTCGGCGCCGCGCGGGTCTTACGCGCAGATGATGAGGCCTATGTCGGAGAGGGTTTCTCCGGCGGCGATTTGGGCGTTGTAGCTCGCGGGGGTGAGGGTGACCGTTGCGCCGTCCACGGCGGCGGTGCAGTTCCAGCTGTCGGAGAGGGTGACGGGGGCGGAGAAGGTGAGGGTGACCTGCCAGCTGCTCACGGCCGAGTCCGCCTTCACGCTCACGTCGTAGAGCAGGTAGGGCTTGCCGTCCGTCTCCCAGTTCTGGCGCAGGCTCACCGCCGCGGTTGCACCGTCGCTGCCGGTGACGGACTCCAGCGTGAGCGACCCGGCCCCCGAGCCCGTGCCGTCAGACCCCGCGACCTCGGCAACCAGCTCGCCCGCGAGCATCGACTTCACCCACTGCCCGCAGGGCGTGAGGTCCTCGTCCTCAAAGTCCGAGGTCTTCTCGCAGGAGCTGGAGATGAACGAGGCGCTTTCGGCCTTGTTGGAGAGGCTCCAGCAGCAGCTGCTCACCCCAAGCTCGTCCATGAGGGACATCCAGGTGTTGGCAGATTCGATGTCGAGGTTGCCGTTGCCCGAGGCGTCGCAGATGCCGTACTCGCTCACAAAGACCGGGGTGCCGCCCTCGACCACGCTGCGCAGGCGGCTGCGCAGGTCGTCCTTGTGGGTGCCGGCATAAAAGTGCAGCGTGTACATGATGTTCTCGCCCGAGAGCGGGTCTGCCGCGGCGAGGTCTGGCTGCTGGCACCAGGTGGGCGTGCCCACGAGGATGACGGTGGCGGGGTCGTTGGCGCGGATGACGGGGATGACCTGCTCGGCGTAGCGCTTGACGTCTTCCCAGCTCACCGAGCCGTTGGGCTCGTTGCAAATCTCGTAGATGACGTTTTCCGCGCCGGCGAACTCGCGGGAGGCCCAATCCCAGAACTCCTTGGCCTGGTCCACATAGGTGTTGGGGTCGCACTCCTGCAAGACGTGCCAGTCCACGATGGCGTACATGTCGGCGTCGGCGGCGTACTGCACGCCGTTCGTGAGGAGCGCGCGCAGCTCCTCCTGGTTGCCGTCCGTGCAATAGCCGCCGTTCTCGTGCGTGTACATGGCGAGGCGCGAGAGATTGGCGCCCCAGCCCGAGAGCTCGGAGAAGCAATCGGCGTTCACGTACTGGCCAAACCAGGCAAGGCCGTGGGTCGAGAAGCCCTTGAGCTGCACTTTATTGCCGCTTGCGTCCACGAGGGAGGCGCCGCTCACGGCGAGCTTCCCGTTTGCGGAGGGACGCGCCTTGCCGTCCGCGCTCGCGGCGGCCTCGGTCGTGGCGGCCTGCGTGGTTGCGGCCTCGGTGGTTGCCGCCTGCGTCTTTTGCTCGGTCTTGGCGCAACCGGCGAGGGCAAGGGCGCTTGCCCCCGCAAGCCCAACGAACTGACGCCTGTTCATCATCTTGTCCTCCTTGGCGTAGGCCGGCTGGATTTTCCGGCCGCTAGATTTCCGTTGCAGACTGGGAGGGGCTGCGCCCCGCCAGCTCCCACTCGATTGGCTTGGCCCCGTGCGAGACCAGCAGCTCGTTGGCGCGGCTGAACGGGCGCGAGCCCATGAAGGCGGGCAGCTCGCCGCTTGCGCGCGTGGCCGAGAGCGGGGAGGGGTGGGTTGAGGCGAGGCAGAACTTGCCCTGCTCCTGCCCGGCACCGGTCTGGGCCATCTTGTCTTGCACCATCTTTACCGCAAAGCGTCCCCAGGCAAGGAACACCACGGGCTGCGGCAGCTCGAGGCAGCGGCTCACCACGTAGTCGGTGACGACCTGCCAGCCAAGCTTGGCGTGGGAGTTGGCCTCGTGCTCGCGGACGGTGAGCGTGGTGTTGAGCAAGAGCACGCCCTGCTCGGCCCAGGGCGTGAGGTCCCCGCTGGTGGGAGCGGCACAGCCCAGGTCTGCCGAGAGCTCCTTGTAGACGTTGCGCAGGCTCGGCGGGAGCTTTTGCCCCTCGGGCACGGAGAACGAGAGGCCCATGGCCTGCCCCGGCCCGTGGTAGGGGTCTTGCCCGAGGATGACCGCGCGCACGTCTTGCGGCGCCGTGTAGGCCAGGGCGTTCAGCACCTTGTCCTGCGGCGGGTAGATGACCTGCTCGGTGCGCAGGCGGGCGACCTCGTCCATGAGGCGGCTGCAGGTTTGCTTCACCTCTTGCGGGGCATCGGCCAGCCAGGCCGCGACGTTGGCTTCGCTTCTCATGGGTTTGCTGCCCACCTTCCCGTGCGTTTTATAGTTCCGGTAGAGCATAGAACACTGCGGGCCGGGCATCTGCGGGCGGCCGCCTGGCGCCGCGACCACGCCGGCAATCGCGGGCGGCTTCGATGGGCGTATAGGTGCGTCGGTGCGGCGACTGGCATTCACCTGCGCCGGCTTGGCGACCCCGCCCTCTGGTCCCTCGTCCCCATTCCGCCTGCAGGCGTCGGTGTCGCGCCGTGCGCCTGACATACGGCCCCGCTACAGGCAGCGCAGCTCCCAGATGTCTTCGAAGAGGATGCGCTGGTCTGGGTTGGCACCTTCTCCCACGAGCACGAGGCGGCGGAAGGTCGAGTCGACCTCGCGCACCACCCCGGCGCTGGTTTTGTAGCGGCCGTAGGCGTAGTGGGTGACCTGGGCGGCGTCTCCCTTCTGCAGGCGTACGAGCATGCGCGAGACCTCCTCGGCCCGCTCCTCGGTGAGCGTGCGGCGCGGCTCATCCCTTTGCTCTTGGGCGCTCGTCATCTCCCCAAACCCCGTGAGGGCCGCGAACGGCATGAACTGAACGGCGTCCTTTGGGCTTGGGGCGGACGCTGCGCCCCAGCTTGCGTTGCTATGCATGATGGCCTCCAACCTGGGCGTTTCTCTCAATTCCTGTGGCCTCGCTCCTCAGGCTGCGGCCGCGCACGAGGGCGTTTTTCCCAAAGCGGCCCTTTACCTCGAGCGTCGCCTCGGCAAGGCGCCGCTCGGCGGCCTCGGCCTCAATGTCCGTAAACAAGGTGAGCTCGGCGGCTCCCTCGTTCACGAGGTCCCCCATGCCGAGGGTGACGCGCTTGACCTTGCGGTCCGGGTCGACGGCCTCGGCGTACATGCGCTCCACCTCGTCCACGATCGTCTCGCGCGAGCAGGTGTGCGCCACGAGCTTGCGCGAGATTGAGGCGTGCGGCCCGCTGCGCAGGGTGGCGACGTCCCAATCGTCCGGCTCCCAGGCGTAGTTCACCCAAAGCGAGAGGTGGCCGCAGGCCAGGCGCTTGCTCACGAGCTCCAGCAGGGCGTCGTCCGTCATCTCTCGTAGCACCGTGAGCGCCTCCTTTGTGGTGTAGGGGCGCGTGAGCACTTGGCCCGTGCTGATGGAGTGGCGCTCTGGCTCGTAGGCCTGGATCTGGGCGATGGTGCAGTTCTCGATGCCGCGGGAGTGCTCGATGAGGTGCCGCGCGTTCACGCCGAACTCGCGGCGGAGCAGGGGCTCGTCTGCGACCACGATGCCGGCGAGGTCATAGATGCCGTAGCGCGCGAGCCTGCGGGCGATGCCGGGGCCTATCTGCCAGATGTCCGTTATGGGGCGGTGGCGCCAGATGAGGCGGCGGAAGCGCTCGCCGTCCAGGATGCCGATGTGGCTCTCCTCGTGCTTGGCCAGGATGTCCAGCGCCACCTTGGCCAGGAAGAGGTTGGTCCCGATGCCGGCCGTGGCGCAGATGCCCGTCTCGGCGCGGACGGCGTCCATGAGCATGCGCGCGAGGCCCACGCCGTCCGTTCCGTAGAGCGTAAGGTAGGGCGTGGCGTCGATGAAACACTCGTCTACCGAGTAGACATGGATGTCTTCCTTGGCAATAAAGCGCAGGTAAATGCCGTAGATTTGGGCAGAGACCTCCATATAGCGGCGCATGTGCGGCCGTATGGCGCGGTAGCGGACGTTGGGCGGAATTTGGAAGAGGCGGGGGCGCCCGGAAAGGCCGCAGGCCTTGATGGCGGGGGAGAGGGCCAGGCAGATGGTGCCGGGCCCGCGGCTCGTGTCTGCCACGACGAGGTTGGTGGAGAACGGGTCGAGCCCGAGGTCTGCGCATTCCACCGAGGCGTAGAAGCTCTTGAGGTCGATGCAGAGGTAGACGTGGCCCGTGTCCGTCGGGTCACTCGAGGCGAGGCCGAGCGCTGGCGTCTCCGCTATGGTGTGCTCGCTTGTTGCGCTCATCATGCTCGCCTCCGTCACAAACAGGTGTTCGTTTCTTGCAACACCATCATGCAACCAGAACCGGACATTAAGGTCTCTCGTCCGCGAGCGCTCACAATGCGAACACGCCTTGTTCGATTTGCGCCACAAACCCGCTGCTAGAGGGCATATTCGTACCTCTAGCTGGGGCGATGCAAATAAGCGCAGCGTACGGCGGTCGCGCGGAAAGCTGGCGGCTGTGACGGGCGCGGTGCGGCATGGGACCACGGCGGCTCGGCTTGGGCCATTACGTGCCCGCGTGCGGAGGGGGGTTGCTTTGATTAGGCCCGTCGCAAACGAGGCGTGGGGTCGTCCTGATTCCGTTGTGAGCGGAGCGCAGGGCCACCGACCGTGCACGGAGGGACCTACCTTGCCTATGCACGGGTGGGCCGTCTTGCCCGCGCGCGGAGGGGACTCGCTTTGCCTATGCGCGGAGACCCACCAAGATTTCGTTGTGGCGAAGCGCCGGGCCGCGCTACGCTATGCCGTCGTCCTACCTGCCCACGTGGCCTTCGGGGGCATAGAAGGCGCGGTTGTTGGGGGTCTCGTCCACCTCAACCTGCGAGACGGGCAGGCCGCGCTCGGCCAGGCGCTCAAAGACATGGTGGGCGAGGTTCTCAGCCGTGGTGCGGAAGGGCAGGACGGTGAGGGAGAAGCCCTCGGACTCAAGCGCGGCCATGGTGGCCGGCGCCAGCGAGCCCTCCTCCACGAGGAAGGTGTGGTCGAACTCGTCTGCCACCTCGCCCACGATGCGCTTGAAGGCGCCGAAGTCCACCACCATGTCGCGCTCGGTGCCGTCCGCCCCGCAGGTCCCGTCATCGCGAAGGCCGCCCGAGGCGTGCTCGCCCTGCAGCCGCTCGGTCTCGATGGTGGCCACGACGCGCCAACGGTGGCCGTGGAGGTTCTCGCATTTGCCGTGGTAGTCGGTGAGGAAGTGGGCCGAGTCAAAGTGTGCTTCTGCCTGGAGTCCGTACATGCGAGTCCCTTTCTGCGGCCCGCGCGGGACTGGCGCCGTGCGCGGCCGTGAGCTATGCCGTGCCCTGCTCGGGGTCGAGCGGGTCTAGGGCATCATAGTCGACCCTGATGAGGTCGCTCGCATCTATCTCAAAAACGCTGGCCAGGTTGACGAGGGTGTCGAGGCGGGGATTTGTGGGGACCCCTTTGTTTGAGATGCCCTTCTCGAACTTCTGGTAGGTGTTGGAGGCAATGCCGGCGCGTTCGGCCACCTCTTCCTGCGAGAGGCCGCTGCGCTCCCTGAGCTCGCGCAGGCGATAGGCGAGCTTGCGGGCGTACTCCTGCTTGGTGAGATGTTGCTGGCGATTTGGCATGCCTTCGAATATCCACGGCCGCATGTCGCAAGACCACCACCTATAAGTGGGGTTCCCACTTTTAGGTGGGGCGGGGCTGTTGGGGCTCGATAATTTGGGGGCCGGTGATGTGGTGGAACGAGGTGGCGTGGCGGGCCGGGTTGCCGTGCCGAGCCGAGTCGCCGTGGTGGGCCAGGTAGCCGCGGCGGGTCGAGGTGACGCGGTGGTCCGGGCGGCCGCGGCGGGCATGATTACTTGGGCCTGGTTTGCGGATTGGTGCCTCGTTTGTGGGCTGACGGTGCCTTCCTGCGCCTTGGTGGGGGGGCAAGTAGTCGTGGCGGACCGAGGTGACGTGGTGGCCAAGCGGCCGTGGCGGCCATGATGGCCTGTGCCCGGTTTGCGGATCGGCGTCTCGTTTGCGGGCCGTCATTGCCTCCCTGCGCCGTGGCGAGGGGCCAAACCGGCGCCGTCGCGTTGCGCTGCGCCGAGGTGCTGGCTGCATAACAGCTGCTAGATGACCACGTTTTTGTTGCGAAACTTAATGTCCGGTAAGGGTTCTAGAATCGGGTGCAGACAACTAAGAAGGCGGGTCTTCCCGTCTGCAAGGAGGCGCGATGAGGCTTCTTCACATAGCGGACCTGCACATCGGCAAGCGCGTCTGCGAATTTTCCATGCTCCAAGACCAACGCCACGTGCTCTCGCAGGTGGTGGACCTCGTAGGTGAGCGCGGGGTCGATGCGGTGCTCGTTGCGGGGGACCTATATGACAAGTCCACGCCCAGCTCAGAGGCCGTGGCGCTCGTGGATTGGTTTCTCGAGAGCCTGGCCAAGACGGGCGTACAGGTCGTCGTCATCCCCGGCAACCATGACTCGGCAGAGCGCGTGGGCTATGCCTCCGGCCTCCTTGGCCGCCAGGGCATCCACGTGGCCCCGGTCTATGACGGGCGCATCGCTTGCGTCGAGCTCGAGGACGAGCATGGCCCCGTGCGCATCTGGCCCATTCCCTACCTGCACATCTCTACCGTCCGCCATTATTTCCCGGACGAGAAGATCGCGAGCTACACGGACGCGCTGCGCGTGGTGGTCGATGCCTGCGGCCTGCAGCGCGAGGACGAGACGGGCCGCCCGGTGCGCAACGTCGCCGTGGCCCACCAGTTCGTGACGGCCGGCGGCGTCTCCCCGGAGCGCTGCGACTCCGAGCTCTCCGTGGGCGGCATGGACAACGTGGACGTGAGCGTCTTCGACGCGTTTGACTATGTGGCGCTCGGGCACATCCACGGCCCCCAGCGCGTGGGGCGCGATACGGTGCGCTACGCGGGCTCCATCCTCAAGTATTCGCTCTCCGAGTGGCGTGGCCAGAAGTCCGCCGTGCTCGTGGGGCTGGGGGAGGCGGGCAGCGAGCCGGTCATCGAGCTCGTGCCGCTCGCTGCCCTCCATGACCTGCGGCGCGTTCGCGGCCCGCTCGAGCGTCTCATATCTCCCGAGGTGGCAGATGCCGAGGGCATAAGCCGCGAGGACTACCTCTATGCGGTCCTCACGGACGAGAACCCCGAGGTGGACGCCATGGCGCGCCTGCGCGACGTCTATCCCAACGTCATGAGCCTGGAGTATGACAACGCGCGCACCCGCGCCGCCGGCCTGGCCGAGGACGCGGCTCCCGCCGATGACTCCGCGAGCCCGCTCGAGCTGTTCTGCGAGTTCTACGAGCAGCAGAACGGAAGCGAGCTCACGGAGGAGCAGCGCGCAATCGTCACCGAAGAGCTCGAGCGAATCGGGGTGCTCTAGATGAGACCGGTCAAGCTAACCATCAGCGCCTTTGGCCCCTACGCAGGCGAGGTCTGCGTCGACTTCGGGAAGTTTGGCGGCACGGGTCTCTACCTCATCTGCGGAGACACGGGCGCCGGCAAGACGACCATCTTCGACGCCATCTCGTTTGCGCTCTACGGCGTGCCGAGCGGTTCTGACCGCACGGCCCGTAGCCTGCGCAGCGACTTTGCGGCCCCGGACGCCGAGACCTTCGTGGAGCTCGAGTTCGAGCACCGCGGCGAGCGCTATGTCGTCCGCCGCAACCCCGAGTACGAGCGTCCCAAGAAGCGCGGGGAGGGCATGGCCACGCAGCTGGCGGACGCGGCGCTCATCCACGTGGGCGAGGCTCCCGTCACGGGCACACGCGCCGTGGACAAGCAGGTGGCGGAGCTGCTCGGCATCGACCGCAACCAGTTCTCGCAGATCGTCATGATTGCCCAGGGGGACTTCCGCCGGCTGCTCAAGGCCGATACCAAGGAACGCGCGACCATCATGCGCAAGCTGTTTGGCACCGAGTCCTACGTCAAGTTCCAGAAGGCGCTCGCAATCCGCAGGAACGAGCTTGAGGGCGAGGCCAACGACGTGCGCCAGCGCGTGCTTGCGCTCGTTCCCGTGGTTGCCGTGAGCGATGGCGGCGTGGCGGGAGATGCGGCCGGCGCTGCCACCGCGGCTGGTGGCGAGGACGGG
>CAVHKV010000082.1:13837-15599 GCA_963636635.1 uncultured Bacteroidales bacterium | reverse complement strand
CCGCAAACCCCAGACGGGAGCACCATGACAGACCTTGAGCTCGTGACCACCTTCAGGCGCGACCTGCACCGCATTCCCGAGGTCGACTTCGACCTGCCCGAGACCATCGCCTACGTGCGCCAGGTGCTCGAGGGCCTCTCCTGCGAGATCATCGAGCCCTGCCGCAGCTGCGTGGTGGCCTACTTTGACGTGGACGCCGCGGCCGGCCGCGAGCCGGGCGGCACCACCACGGCCGTCCGCGCCGACATGGACGCCCTGCCCATCACCGAGCACAGCGGCGTTCCCTTCGGCTCCACCAAGCCCGGCCAGATGCACGCCTGCGGCCACGACGGCCACATGGCCATGGCGCTGGCGACGGCCTGCTGGGTAGACGAGGTGCTCGCCGGCGTGCGCGCGGGCCAGGCCTGCCCCCTGCCCCACAACGTGCTCTTTGTGTTCCAGCCGGCCGAGGAGACCACCGGCGGCGCGCTCTCCGTCTGCGAGAGCGGCGTGTTCGAGCGCTATCACGCGGACCGCATCTTTGGCTTCCACGTCTGGCCCGACCTGCCGGAAGGCGTCGTCGCGACCCGACCGGGCCCCTTGCTCGCCTCGTCAAACCAGCTCACGCTCGCCATCCACGGCACCTCGAGCCACATCGCCAAGGCCGACAAGGGCAACGACGCCCTAATGGCCGGCGCGCGCTTCCTCACCGGCGTCGAGGACCTCATGGCCGAGCTCTCCGCCAGCGAGCCCTGCCTGCTCAAGTTCGGCCACATGACGAGCGGCACCGTCCGCAACGCCATCAGCCCGCTCAGCGTCATCGAGGGCAGCCTGCGCCTCTACTCCGACGAGATGTTCGACCGCGCAAAGGCCGGCGTCATCGAGGTGGCCGATCGCGCCTGCGCCGCCTACGGCTGCACCTACGACCTGGACCTCGAGAGGGGCTACCCGCCCGTGGTGAACGACGAGGGCCTCTACGAGTTTGTGCAGGGCGTCTTGGGCGATGAGCTGGGCTTTGTTGAGCAGCCGCTGCTCATTGCCGAGGACTTCGCCTTCTACCAGCGCCACCTGCCGGGCCTGTTCATGCTGCTGGGCACCGGCACCGGCATCGCGCTGCACTCCGACGAGTTCGTCATGGACGAGAAGGTCCTCGTGCGGGGGGTCGAGACCTACCGTAAGCTGTTGCAGACCGCCTAGCCACCCAACCGCGAAACGGATGTGACCATGAAATTCCTCATCGCAAGCGACATCCACGGCTCGGCCACCTGGTGCCGCCGCCTCATGGACGCCCTCGACTCCGAGCAGCCCGACCGCCTGCTTTTGCTCGGCGACGTCCTCTACCACGGCCCGCGCAACGACCTGCCCGAGGGCTACGCGCCCAAGGAGGTCATTTCCATGCTGAACCCGCTCGCGAAAAGCATCATCTGCGTGCGCGGCAACTGCGAGGCCGAGGTGGACCAGATGGTCCTCGACTTCCCCTGCATGGCCAGCTACACCACGGTCCTTGACCCCTCGGCCGCCCTCATGCCGGACGGCAGCGCGCGCGAGCAGGCCGGCTGCGAGCTCTTCCTCACGCACGGCCACGTCTTTGGCGCGGGCTTTCACAACAGCGTGGACGAGCTGCCGCAGCTGCCGGCCGGCTCGCTTCTGCTCTTTGGCCACACGCACAAGAAGGTGAGCGAGCCCGCGCCCGGCCATGAGGACGTCTGGGCGTTCAACCCCGGCAGCGTCTCCATCCCCAAGGACGGAACCCACAGCTACGGCGTCTACGAGAACGGCGCCG
>CAVHKV010000082.1:10754-13624 GCA_963636635.1 uncultured Bacteroidales bacterium | reverse complement strand
CCAAACGCAAAACGGGCGGCCCAACCGGGTCGCCCGTCTCATATACGTAGCTATGCCGCCGCGTTCGCGCGCTAGAACTTGCTCGGGACGCCGCCCTCGGCAAGCAGGGCCTCCGCGTGCTCGCGCAGCTCGGCCACCACCTCGGGGATGCGCTCGCGCTCGTAGGGCGTGGTCTGGTAGACGTAGTTGAGCCAGTTGCGATACAGCAGGTTGGCGTGGCTGCGCCAGGTGAAGATGGGCTGGCGCTCGGGGTCGTCCTCCGGGAAGTAGTTCTGCGGCAGCTGGATGGGCAGCCCGGCGTGGAAGTCGCGCCAGTACTCGTCGGCCAGGGTGTCGCGGCCGTACTCAAAGTGGCCGAGGGCGTAAATCTCGTGGAAGTCGCGCGTGGCGATGAGGGCAGGCCCGCTCGTGGCGCCGCGGGAAAGCACCTGCAGCGAGGGGTCGGCCTCAATCTCGCGCTCGTCGGGCACGGCGTGGCGGCTGTGCGGCATGTTGTGGACCTCGTCAAAGCCGTTGGTGAGGAAGTTGTACTCGTCGCACAGGCGCTGCGGGAACACGCCGAAGATCTTGCTGCCGAGGACGCGCTTGTGCACGCCGTGGAAGTGATAGAGGCCGGCGAAGGCGCCCCAGCAGAGGAACATCGTGGAAAGCACGTGCTCAGAGGCCCAATCCATGATCTCGCAGAGCTCGTCCCAGTAGTCCACGTCCTCAAAGGGCATCTGCTCGATGGGCGCGCCGGTGATGATGAGGCCGTCGTAGTTGTTGACCTTGAGGGTCTCGAAGGTGTCGTAGAACTTCACCAGGTGGTCGGCCGCGTGCGTGGCCTCGTGGGTGGAGACGCGCATGAAGTCCACGCTCACCTGCAGCGGCGACTTGGAGATGAGGCGCAGGATCTGCGTCTCGGTCTCGATCTTGGTGGGCATGAGGTTGAGCAGGCAGACGTTGAGCGGGCGAATCTGCTGCTTGCTGGCCACGTCTTCCTCAAGCGCGAAGATGCGCTCCTGCTGCAGGATGCGCTTGGCGGGCAAGCCGTCGGGAATGTTGATGGGCATTGGGGTGGAGCCTTTCTGCGCCCTGACGCCCGGCAGATGAAACCGGGGGCGGGCCATGGCGCCGGTCGGTCTGCCGCCGGCGAAGGTACATGCAGTTCTTGATGGTAGCGCAGCGACCGTCCCCGCGCGAGGGCAACCCCGGCGAGCGGGGCGGAGCAGGTGGGCGCTGAGACAAGAGCGAGAGCCGCACGAGATGGAAAGCACGCGGTGAGGATAGAGGCCGCAGCAAGCAAGGCACGTTGCCGCGCCTCACAGAGCGCCCGCATGAAACTAGCCCCAAACGGCCAGCTTGCCGGCGCGCGAGCCCCTTGCGCGGAAAGGAGCCGCAGCAAACAGACCACACACTCACGCCGCTCAAGCACATGCGCAAAGCCGCGCCAGCCAAGCCAACCCCACAAGGTAGGGCGCGCGGCGCATAATGTCCCCAGCCAAAACGAAGGAAGGGAACCCATGACCAAGCTCTCGAGCTACTACCTGCCCGGCCTCTACGTGGAGGACCACTCCGTCGAGGTCCCGCTCGACTGGCGCGGCACCGAGCCCGCTCAGGTCGCAACCGACGGCCTGGAGCACGGCGAGCGCATCCACCTCTTCTACCGCACGGTCTGCTCGCCCGAGAACAAGGGCCGCGACCTGCCCCTGCTCGTGTTTTTGCAGGGCGGCCCCGGTGGCCAGGGCCCGCGCCTGCTTGGCCCCACTTCCGACGGCTGGGTGGCCGAGGCCATCAAGCATTACCGCCTCGTGCTGCCCGACCAGCGCGGCACCGGGCGCAGCGAGCACGTGAGCCGCCACGCCCTCGAGGCCCGCGGCGGCGCGGCCGAGCAGGCCGAGTTCCTCAAGCGCTTCCTCGCCCGCTCCATCGTGCGCGACTTTGAGTACCTGCGACTCACCGAGTTCTCCGGCCGCAGGTGGACCACCCTCGGCCAGAGCTACGGCGGCTTTCTCACCCTCTGCTACCTGAGCTTTTATCCCGAAGGCGTTGCCGCGAGCTTCACCTGCGGCGGCATCCCTCACGTGCCGGCCAACGCCGCGGACGTCTATGCCCACACCTTCCCGCGCATGGCCGCCAAGACCCGCGCCTACTACGAGCGTTACCCGGAAGACGAACGGCGCTTTGCCGCCATTGCCGACGTCTGCGCCGCCGGCGACATTCGCCTGCCCGATGGCAGCCCGCTCACGCCGCGCCGCCTGCAGACCCTCGGCAGCGGCCTTGGCATGAAGCCCGCGCCCGAGCGGCTCCACGCCCTGCTCGACACCGCCTTTGAGGCAGGCGACGGCTCGCTTGCCTGCGCAGGCAATAAACCGCAGCTAACCGATGCCTTCCTCATGGCGGCGCTGCAGAACCTCACCACCGCGGGCAACCCGCTCTACTGGGTGCTGCAGGAGTTCATCTACGCCGACGGCATGCTCGAGCAGCCCATTCGCTGGGCGGCCGAGCGCGAGTACCTCTCGCGCCCGGAATTTGCCGCGACGGCGCGCCCGCTCATGCTCACCGGCGAGGCCGCCTTCCCCTTCATGCTCGAGGACGACCCGCTGCTGGCGCCCTTCAAGCCGGCGGTGGACCTGCTCATGGAAGACACGGAGTTCGACCAGATTTATGACGAGGCCCGGCTCGCGGCCAACACGGTGCCGCTGCAGGCGGCCGTCTACTTCGACGACCTCTACGTGGATTCCGGCCTGCAGCTCGACACCCTCAGCCGCGTGGGCGCGAGCCACGCCTGGGTCACGAACGAGTTCGAACACGACGGCCTGCACGGCAGCGAGGTCTTCGGCCACCTCTTTGCCGAGGCCCTCAACCGCGGCGACCTCGAGGCCTCGCTC
>CAVHKV010000082.1:0-10492 GCA_963636635.1 uncultured Bacteroidales bacterium | reverse complement strand
GCCCGCCTCGCGGGTCCATCTCTTGCGCCGATTTGGCGCCGCACAAAAGGAGCTCACATGTCGGAGTTCATCGATACCCTCAAGACCCGCCGCAGCTGCCGCAAGTACACCAGCCAGCCCGTTGAGCCCGAGAAGCTCCAGGCCGTCGTCGAGGCCGGCCTTTGGGCCGCCAGCGGCATGGGCAGGCAGGGCACCCACCTCGTCGTCGTGACCGACCCCGAGACGGTGGCCCAGCTCAGCGCCATGAACGCCGCCGTCATGGGCAGCAACGGCGACCCGTTCTACGGCGCCAAGACCGTCATCGTGGTTCTCGCCAACCCCGAGAACAACACCTGCGTGGAGGACGGCGCCCTCGTGATGGGCAACCTCATGGCCGCCGCGCACGACCAGGGCCTCGGCTCCTGCTGGATCCACCGCGCCAAGGAGGAGTTTGAGAGCGAGGAGGGCAAGGCGCTGCTCGCCAAGTGGGGCGTCGAGGGCCAGTGGCGCGGCGTTGGCCACTGCATCCTGGGCTACGCCGACGAGGGCGGCGAGAAGCCCGCAGCCGACCGCCTCGAGAGCCGCGTCACCTACGTGAAGTAGGCAACAGCCAAAAGCAAGGTACCGATACGGAGCAGGCACAACCCATAAGCACACCCAAGGCGGGAGCCAATCGCGGTTCCCGCCTTTTTGATGCCTGGAGACCACATCCATCCGCCTGATCCCTCAAAGCGCCATATCCCATAGGCTGTCCCTATGGCTAGCTATCGGTAAATCATGGTGGGTTAGTAGGTATTTCTTTTAACGTTCCTTCAGCGGGCTGCTATACTCATCGGCACCATGATTGAGCTAACCAACATATCCAAGGTCTACGAGACCGGCGACGGCCCCTTCCGTGCCCTCGATGACGTCACCCTCTCCATCGCCTCCGGGGAGATCTTCGGCATCATCGGCGAGTCGGGTGCCGGCAAGTCCACCCTCGTGCGCTGCATCAACCTGCTTGAGCAGCCCACGAGCGGCACCGTTTCCATCGATGGCCGCGACGTCACGAGCCTGCGCGGCCGCGAGCTTCGCGAGCTGCGTGCCGACATCGGCATGATCTTCCAGAGCTTCTCGCTCTTTGAGCAGCGCACCGTGCAGGAGAACGTCATCTTCCCCTCCACCCTCGCAAGCTCGGGCAAGCGCATCTCCCGCGCCGAGGCGCCCGAGCGCGCCCGCGAGCTTCTGCGCCTCGTGGGCCTCGAGGGCAAGCAGGACTCCTACCCCTCGCAGCTCTCCGGCGGCCAGCAGCAGCGCGTGGCCATCGCCCGCGCGCTCATGACGCGCCCCAAGTACCTGCTGTGCGACGAGGCCACGAGCGCGCTTGACACCCTCACCACCAGCCAGGTGCTCGACCTGCTCGCCCGCATCAACAACGAGCTCGGCGTCACCATCGTCCTCATCACCCACTCGCTGGCCGTTGCCCGCCGCATCTGCGGCCGCATCGCCGTCATGGACCACGGCCAGGTGGTCGAGCAGGGCAGCGTGGCCGAGGTATTTGGAAACCCGCAGGCAGACGTCACGCGCGCTCTGCTCCAGTTTGAAGGGGAGGCGCGCTAATGGACCTCTCCGCCTTCTTTGACAAGTACGGCGCGCTGCTCGCCCAGGGCACCGTTGACACCACCGTCATGGTCCTGGCCTCCACGGCCGGCGCCTACGTCATCGGCATCGTCCTGGGCACGCTGCTCACCGTGCTGGCTCCGAACGGCCTGCGCCCCAACCGCGTGGCCTACGCCGTCATCGGTTGGATCGTGAACATGGCCCGCTCGCTGCCGTTCATCATCCTGCTGCTCTTCCTCATCCCGGTCACCCGCGCCGTCGTGGGCACCACGCTCGGCGTGCCCGCCGCGGTCTTCCCGCTCATCGTCTCCGCCGCGCCCTTCGTGGCCCGCATGGTGGAGTCGAGCGAGGCCGAGGTCAGCCACGGCCTCATCGAGGCGGCAAGCTCCATGGGCGCCTCCACCTGGGAGATCATCACCAAGGTGTACCTGCGCGAGGGTCTGCCCAGCCTGCTTCGCGGCCTGCCCATCGTCATCATCACCATCCTTGGCTACACCGCGATGGCCGGCACCGTGGGCGCCGGCGGCCTGGGCGACATCGCCATCCGCTACGGCTACCAGCGCTACCAGGACGACGTCATGATCGCCACCGTCGTCATCCTCGTCATCATGGTGCAGGTCATCCAGACGCTGTGTAACCTGCTGGTCCGCGTCTGCGACAAGCGAATGCGCTCCTAGCGCATATATCTAAGCCGCGCCGCATTGGCGCACCCAACCTGGTGTTTTGCCCGCATGGCACTCCGGCCTAGGGGCACTCATATGCAAATTTGCCAAGTTTGGCACAATCCGAAAGGAACGAACATGTCCATCAAGCAGCACCTCAAGCCCTTCGCCGGCATCGTTGCCGTCGCCGGCCTCGCCGCGGCCCTCACGGCCTGCGGCTCCAACTCCAGCTCCAGCGCCACCACCGCCGCCAGCAGCAGCGACTCCTCCGACAAGGTCATCACCGTCGGCGCCTCGCCCTCGCCCCACGCCGAGATTCTCGACGCCATCAAGGACGAGCTGGCCAACGAGGGCTACGAGCTCAAGGTCGTGGAGTACAACGACTACGTGCAGCCCAACGTCGCCCTCTCCGACGGCGACCTCGACGCCAACTACTTCCAGCACCTCCCCTACCTCGAGAACTACAACGAGGAGAACGGCACCGACCTCGTGAGCGCCGCCGCCATCCACTTTGAGCCGATGGGCCTGTACGCCGGCAAGAGCTCCGACATCAACAACGTGCCCGACGGCGCCAAGATCGCCGTGCCCTCCGACGCCACCAACGAGGCCCGCGCGCTGCTGCTGCTCCAGGACCAGGGCGTGATCAAGCTCAAGGACGGCGTGGGCCTCGAGGCCACCGCCAACGACATCGAGGAGAACCCGCACAACATCGAGCTCGTTGAGGTCGAGGCCGCCGCCGTCGCCCGCACGCTCGAGGATGCCGACTTCGGCGTCATCAACGGCAACTACGCCCTCTCCGCCGGCCTTGACACCTCCGCCACCCTCGCCAGCGAGGACGCCGACTCCGTGGCCGCCCAGACCTACGCCAACATCGTGGCCGTCCGCAACGGCGACGAGGAGACCGACAAGACCAAGGCCCTCGTGAAGGCCCTCACCTCCGAGACCGCCCGCAAGTTCATCGAGGACCAGTACCAGGGCTCCGTCATCCCCGTCTTCTAAGACGAAGCGCTTCGGCGCAGATAGCAGCGCGCCCGCAGCAACCGGCCAATTTGGACAACGGCTAGCGAACGCAACCCGCAGCCAGCAAAAGCCCGCCCCAAGCAACCAACTTGGGGCGGGCTTTTCTTGTATCGACAACCCTACGGCGAGGAAACCTTGGCTTCTGGCTGAGGAAGGACAAGGTCATCCGCCTGCCCCAACGCACAAACGGAGACGGCGCGGCGGGCGCTCCAAGCAGCATCCAGGGGATCTTCGCTACACAAAGCAGAGCTGGAGCAGCTTGGTGGCGCAGGTTGGCTCGACGGCGTGCTCGACGTTGCCCGGAACGCGCAGAACGTCGCCGGCCTTCATGGCGACCTCGCGACCACCCTCGGCAAATCGGATGTTGGCCGCGCCTTCCACAAGGTAGTAGAGGGTGTCACCCGGATAGCGCTCCTCAGAGACGCTCTCCCCTTCCGAGAAGGCCAGCAGCGTGGCGCCCAATGGGTCGCCCAGACGCGTGAGCGCCATGCTCGAGACCTGGCCCGGACGGGCGCTGATGAGCGAGGCGAGCGGGGTGGCCTCTTCGGTCGGCAGGTTTCTAAACGGCATGACTGGCCCCTATGCCGGGAGAATGACGACGAGCAGCATCTTGAACGCCGTGACGCCACGGACCGAGTGCGGGGCGCCGGCCGGGATGACGATGCTCTCGCCGGCATGAACCTCGTGGGCCACGCCGTTGATGGTGATTTCGCCCGTGCCCCCAAGGACGTTCACCATGGCGTCGCCGCCGGCGGCATGGCTGCTCATGCCCTCGTCGGCATCGATGGCGAACAGCGTCACTTTGGCACCCGGCATCTGTGAGAGCGTGAGGCTATTGACCTTGCCAACCTCGGCAGGCACGGCCTCGGCCAGCGCAAAGACGGTTTCCTTCTCAACGTTCTTGATGAGCTCCACGGCAAATCCCTTCTATCTGCATCCGCACAAGCGCGACAACGGCACAACTAGGCCATCTATACCCCAGCAGGCGTTGCGCCACGCCGCAACCCATCCGCCACCGGCAGGCGTTCACCCAAATCGGCGAGGCGCGTGACAGCTCCCCTCGCATCAGATTCCGCCCCCAGCGACACGGACGAGACGCCAATCTGCCATGCACGGCAGACGCGACCGGGGCACCAATCTGCCATGCGCGGCCGGCACAACCGATGCACGTGACGTCCGGACACAACCGCGACCGCGCAACACCCACCAACCGCCCTCTCCCCCTCGGCCGTCCGACCCGCTTTTCGCCAGCAGACCACAGCGACCGCAACAGCCCGATTTCTACTTATCACTCAATAACAAAATCGCCTTTTAACGGACGGCCGAAATTCATCTACCTGCGGTTTTGTTTTCGGTTTTACTTGCCTTCTTCTTATCATTTACTTATCATCTACTTATCAATTCAGCCCGCTAAGGAGGTTTCAAGATGCCTCAGGATGAGCCGATGGACCTTATCTACCAGCTTGTCGGGTACCCGAACGAGACCGAGTGGATTGAGTTCAAGGAGGGCAACGCCGACCCCGAGCAGATTGGGCGAGACGTCTCGGCGCTGGCAAACGCCGCCGCCTACGCCGGTCGTTCGTACGCCTATAAGCTCTGGGGCGTGACCGACGCCTCGCATGAGCTCGTGGGAACCTCATTCAACCCACTTGCTGCAAAGGCAAAGGGCAACCAAGACCTCCAAATATGGCTGCGCCGCATGCTCAGCGTGAACGCCAACTACGACTTTGTCACCATCGAGCACGAAGGGATGGCCTTCGTTGTTGCCAAGATAGCGGCCGCCTCCGCCCAGCCTGTCTACTTTCAAAAGCGCGCCTACATTCGCGTGGGAAGCAGCACCACCGAGCTCGTCCCCGGCTCCGCCCGAGAGGCCGAGCTATGGCGCAGGCTCCAGAACTCGAGCTTTGAGGAAGAGGTTGCGCAAAGCGGCCTGACCGACCAGGAGGCGCTCGAGCTCCTTGACGCCGACGTCTTCTTCACCCTCGTAGGCGCCCGCGCCCCGGAGAGCAGGAGCGCGGTTGTCGAGGAGCTCGCCGCGCAGGATTTGTTGCGCCTCCAAGATGACGGCAGGTACGCGGTCACCAACCTCGGCGCGCTGCTCATCGCCCGTCGCCTAACGGAGTTCCCAACGCTGAGAAAGCGCGTTCTGCGTGTGGTCCGCTTCGATGGCAAGGGGAGCATCGACATCCTCGACAGCCAAAGCTATGACGAAGGCTACGCAACGGCCATCACCCGAGCGGAGGGCTACGTCATGTCCGTCGTCCCCGCTCACGAGGTTGCGGAAGGCGCGTTCCGCCGCGTCGTCCGCGAATATCCACAGCGCGCCGTTCGAGAGCTCATCTCAAACGCCGTCATCCACCAGGACCTCAGCGATGCCAGCGCGGGTCCCTTCGTGGGAATCTACTCGAACCGAATCGAGTTCTCCAACCCCGGCGTCAGCTTGGTTCCGCCCGAGAAGATGCTCAACGCCCTCCCAAGGAGCAGAAACGACGCCCTGGCGGGAATGCTGCGGCAGATGCATCTCTGCGAGGAAAGCGGCACGGGTTGGGATCGCGTCATCGAGGCTTGCGAGAGCTCGTTCATGATGGCCCCCAAGATCGAGAGCGACGAACAGGTTGGCACCAGGGTCACGCTGTTTGCCGGCAGCGGATACGAACGCATGACCAAGCGCCAGCGCATGGAAGCCGCCTACTGGCACGCATGCCTCATCTATTCGCGCGGGGAATCGATGAGCAACCAGTCCCTGCGAGAGCGCTTTGGCCTTGAGCCCAGCCAAAAGAGCACAGTGGCCATCTCCCGCCTCATTCGCGAGTGCTGCAGCGAAGGACTCATCAGGGAGGAGGACTCCGAGGCCGGCGCAAAGTTCCGCCGCTACATCCCCGGCTGGGCCTAGGCCGGATTCTTCTTATCACTCAATAACAAAATCGGCCCTTTTCGAGAGCCCGAAATCCAACTACCAGCGGTTTTGCGATTGGTTTTACTTATCATCTACTTATCACTTACTTATCAAATCGCAGGTTTGGAAGCCGTTGCAACCCTTGGATTCACCTCGTCGGGCAGCCCGATGCCATAATCAATCAACGGGGCAACAGCCCGGCTTTCATTGAAAGGATCCCCATGGACGCAGGCCCACTTAAGCTCGTAGACCTCATCACCCAACAAAGCACGAGGCTCGTGGTGCCCGTATACCAGCGCCCGTATTCGTGGGGCGAGGAAAACTGCGCGCAGCTCTGGGACGATTTGCTGTCCACGGCCCGCCACAACGCTTCGTCCCACTTCACCGGCTCTGTCGTGTGGGTGCAGGACGGAACCATGTCCGCCAGCGGCATTACGCCGCGCCTGATAATCGACGGCCAACAGCGTGTGACCACGGCAACGCTGCTTGTTGTCGCCCTCGCCCGATACGCGCGTAGCCACCCCGATGAAGAGTTGCCCTTCACCTTCGAGGAGATCATCGAGGGCGGCTACGTCATCAACAAGTGGAAGAAGGGCGAAGACCACTACCGCCTCACGCTCTCGCAGGGCGACCGCGGTGTATTGCGCGCCATCGAAGACAATCTGGAAAACCCTGACTCTGCGCTTCCGGACGGCTCCTCCCGTCTTGAAGAGAACCTCGCCTTCTTTGAGGAGCGTCTGGAGGGGTTGAGCGACGTCAGCCTCGCATGGAGCGGACTCCACCGCTTGGAGGTCGTTTCCATCTCGCTTACCCAGGGGCAAGACAATCCCCAGCTCATCTTTGAGTCCATGAACTCCACCGGAAAGGACCTCGCATCAGCAGACCTCATTCGCAACTTCTGCCTGATGAGCTATCCGGCGGCAGAGCAGGATGACCTCTACCACACGTACTGGCGACCCATTGAGGAGGCGCTTGGCACAAGTACGTATGACCAGGTGTTTGATACGTTCGTGCGCTGCTGGCTCACGATAGTCAAGGCTCCCGACACGCCCACCAACCGTGACATATACCAGCTCTTCAAGCGCCATGTTGTCGACAACGGCCTAGGCGAGCCAGAAGAAATGAAGGGGCTGTTGCTTGAGCTTAGGCGTTTCGCCAAATACTACGCAAACGTCACCCAGGGCACGGAAAATGACGACGAGCTGAGGAAGGCCTTGGCAGACGTCGCGACGTTGGACATAAGCGTGGCCAACGTACTGCTCGTCTCGTTCTACGATGATTATGAGGCCAACGCCTTTGGCAAAGACGATTTCGTTGCCATGGTACGAATCGTAGAGAGCTACCTGTTCCGTCGCATGGTCTGCGATGCACCCAGCAACGGGCTGAACAAATTCTTCCCCTCGCTGGTCGCACGCCTCAACAAAGTGCAGACTGACGGCGACAACTATCTCGAGGCATTGAGTGCGATGCTCATGGGAGAGGCGGGCACCGCCCGACGCTTCCCCGATGACCGCGAATTCACCGCGGCGCTGCGAACGCGGAACTCCTACGGGTTTAGAAAATCTCTGTTCCTGCTCTCGAAGCTTGAGAACAGCTACCACCCCGGCGCTGCTCGCGACTTCTCTCAAGGCAATTACACCATCGAGCACATCATGCCCCAGGCTGCGCTCAAGAGCGCCGAATGGCTGAACTTCCTTGGAGACAATCCCGAGGAGGCCTTCGAGGAGCACGTCAATACGCTAGGAAACCTCACCCTTACCGCATATAACTCGGAGCTCTCCAACGGGAGCTTCGCCCAAAAGCGCAAGCGTGCCATAGCCGGCTACGACAACGACTTCATCACCATCTCCCAGCCTCTCAAAGAGACCGAGACGTGGACGCCCCGGCAAATCGAAGAAAGAGGGGCCAACCTCGCTCGCCTTGCCGCAACGATTTGGCGAGCGCCGTCCGTCGACGCCAGCGTCATCGAGGCCTACAAGGCCGACAAGAGTAAGAAGAAGCCCAAGGGAAGCACGGTGAGCTGGGCCAACGTGTTTGCATCCGGCAAAGCGCCCGCGGGCACAACGCTGTACAGTACAAGCCAGCTTGCCCCCGGAACGGCGATTGTCACGGGCGATGGAAAGATAAGGCTGGAGACCGGCGAAGAGTGCAAAAGCCCAACGGCCGCCTTCGTTGCAAACATGAGGGCAAACGGTGGCAAGGCCAGCGCCCGAAACGGGTGGCTCTGCTGGCGCATCGGGAGTCCCGACGGAGCCCTGCTCGACACGCTGCGCGATGACCTTAAGACCCGCGAGGTAAAACGCAGCGAGCTCTGGCTCGACTTCTACGGAAGCTGCGATGAGGACACGTCCTTCACCCAAGTCTTTGGCGAGACGGACGGGCGAACCATCGAGAACTACGACAACTGGACGACGTGGGGAATCGGATACGGGTTCTGCAAGCTGCTTATTCGCCTGTTAATAAAGAACGGCGTGCTCAGGGTCGGTCTGGAATACAGAGGCCCAGGCATGGAAGAGGCCTTCGAGAAGCTCGCAGATGCCCAGAGCCAGGTGGAAGGCATGCTCTCCCCCGTTGCCGCGGACGCCAAGGTAGAGTGGGACGAGAAGAAACAATCACGCAAGTTCCTTTGGCTGCGCCGAGAAGTTGACTTCGAGGCGAACGATATGAGCGACATCTGGTCTTGGCTTCGTCAGTCGCTCCTCGCGCTCCGTTCGGCAGCAAAGGCTGTATACAAGTAGGACCCATGGCGCCGTTCGCAAACACGAAAGGCGCTTTGCCCCCCGCGATGAAACCGTTTGAGATAAGCCAACATCCCCAAGCCAGAAGGAGACGTGAGTAGCATGAGCGCTTTGCCGGAGTCGTTTAAGGACTTTGCGTATTGCCCCGACCTCAAGTTCACCGACCTTGAGAAGCTGTCGACGCAGGACGAGTACTGGGGCAACGACAACTGGATTCTTGCGAGCTACCTGCGCAACACCTACGCGCGCGCCGCGCAGCTCTGGAACAGGGACGCCGAGAATGAGGGCGCGGCCTCCGACGGCCTGGTTATCACGGGTGACCGCGCCATCTTCAACACCGGCCTGTTCACCGATGCCTTTGAGCCCATCTACCTGCTGTTTGAGCCCAACTGGAAGAAGGACGCCATTCAAAAGTGGTGCCTGCGGGGAACCTACAAGGCAAGCGACCGCGCCCTCGGCTCGTTCTCGATGCTGCCGGAGCGGGTCTACTTTGACGAGGACCCGCGCGACCTGGTCTTTGACCACCGCCTGCAGATTCGCCCCAACTACGACCACATCCTACGTGACGAGGAGAACGTCAAGCGCCTGCCGCCGTCCCTTTGCGGCGAGGGCAGCTACTACCTGCTACGCCACGCCTTTGAGGGTGCCGTGGAGGAGGCCCGCCGCCGCGCCTCCGCAAACTACACCCTCGCCGTGCCGCAGTACTACAACGGCAAGGTCCAGCTGCTGCTGCCGCTGCGCCTCACGAGCAACCAGGCCGAGCTTGCCCTCACCATCGAGCGCGTGAGCGGGCATTACGCCGCCCGTACCTGCCTGGACATGGAGATGGCCTACTGCAACGCCCGCGTCATCTGCAAGCCCGAGGCCTCCTGGATTCGCCCGATGGAGAAGTAGCCGAGGGGAGGCAGATTGAACGACGAGCAGGTCATGCACGCCATGAACCTCGATGACGCCTACCACGTGGAGCGCGTGCTCGCGCGCGGCGCCGGCGGGCTCACCGAGCTCGTCACGCTTGGCGGGGCTGGGCCCTTCGTGCGCAAGAAGGTGCCGCTTGGCATCGCCAACCAGGGCGTTTGGGCCGCCATCAGCTCGCTCGACTGCCCCCGCGTCCCCAAGGTCCAGGCCACCTACTCGCTGCCCGACCTCTTCGTGGTCATCTACGACTACGTTCCCGGCCAGACGCTCCAAGAGCTCGTGCTCGCGGGCGGTTGCCTCGGCGCCGCCAAGGCCGCCAAGCTTGCCCGCGAGATTTGCGAGGCCGTCGGCGCGCTGCACTCCTGCGGCGTAATCCACCGCGACCTCAGCCCGAGGAACGTCATCGTCGCGGCCGACGGCGCCCACCTCATCGACCTCGGCATCGCCCGAACCCACGTTGACGGGGCCAGCGTCGACACCACCTTCCTGGGCACCCACGGCTTTGCCGCGCCCGAGCAGTACGGCTTTGCCCAGACCGACGCCCGCTCCGACGTCTACGCCATCGGCTGCCTGCTCGGCTACATGCTTACGGGTAAGGAGCCGGATGAGGAGGGCTACGCAGAGGCTCTGGCAAGCCTAGAGACGGGCGGCGCCACCGGCGATGCGGCGAGAAGCGGCGAAGC
>CAVHKV010000081.1:0-21090 GCA_963636635.1 uncultured Bacteroidales bacterium | reverse complement strand
ATGTCATCCGAGAGCTCGTCGGCCACGTCGAGTCTCCAGCCGCGGGCACCGGCGCGCAGCCAGTGGCGGATCACGCCGCTCTCGCCGAGCAGGCGCTCCTGCACGAGCTCGGAGTCCTCGTTGAGGGCGGGCATGTTGCCGATGCCCCACCAGCTGTCGTAGGTGCCGTCCTCGTGGAAGCAGTAGGCGTCGCGCCAGGGCGAGTCCTCGCTCTGGTAGGCGCCCACGCCCGGGTAGTTGCCGTATTTGTTGAAGTAGCGCGAGTCGTCGCCCGTGTGGTTGAAGACGCCGTCGAGGATGATCGAGATGCCGAGCTTCTCGGCGGAGGCGCAGAGGCTCTTGAAGTCCTTCTCGGTGCCGAGGACCGGGTCGATTTTGAGGTAGTCGCCGGTGTCGTAGCGGTGGCTGCTCTCGGCCTGGAAGATCGGGTTGAGGTAGATCGCGGTGAACCCGAGCTCGTGCAGACGCGGGAGGTCGTTCTCGATGCCCTTGAGCGAGCCGCCGTAGAAGTTCCAGCAGGCGATGGAGTTGTCGGGGTTGCGCGAGTAGGCGGGCGGCGTGCTCCAGTCGTCGATGATGCGGCGGGCGGTGCCGTTGTGGGGGACCGAGAGGGCCTTCTCGGTGCGCTCGCGCCAGTCGTCGTCGCGGGCATAGCGGTCGGGGAAGATCTGGTAGACCATGCCGTTCTCGTACCAGCTCGGGCGCGTCTCGCGGTGCTTGTAGACGGTGAGCTGGAAGGAGGGAACCTCGGCGTAGTCGTAGACGACGCCCTCGCCGCCGTTATGGCCCTCCGGCGCGCCGACGCGCAGCTCGGTCCCGTCCTCGAGCTTGACGATGAAGCTGTACCAGACGATGTTCGGCTCGTCCCAGGTGAGGGTGCGCGAATAGAGGCCCTCGCCGTCGTCCTCCATCGGGTAGACCTTCTCGCCGATTTCGTCGATCCACGTCCTCAGGCTGACTGCAGCGATCGCCCCCTCCGCGTCCTCTGCGCGCAAGGCGAGCGTCACGCTGTCCTTGAGCTCGAGCGCGCCGAACGGCGAGCGGTATTCGGATAGTCGGCTGTTGTGGATAAGTCTCATGGTCGGCCTGATCTCTCAGGGGCGCATGCCCTCGTATTGAACATAACGTGCATAAGTATACGGTTCGGCGCGCTCGATGGGGGATTTTTAGAACAATTGGCCACGTTTTGTCGGGATGTTCTCAGGGGGTCGATTGCCGTGTGTCGTCTCGCATAAAAAATGCCCGCCCCTGCATAATGCGGGGCGGGCATGCGGGGTCGCCGTTTGAGGGCGGCTCTTGCGTTACTTAGAGCGCTTGGCACCCTTCTTGGCGGCGGTCACCGTCTTTGCTGCGGGCTTTGCCGCGGTGGTGGAAGTCTTGGCAGCGGCAGGCTTGGCTGCTGCGAGCTTAGCGGCAGTCGTGGTCTTGGTCGAGGTCGCCTTGGCGGCCGGGGCGGCAGCCGGCTTTGCGGCAGTTGCCGTAGCCTTAGCGACAGCCGTCTTGGCTGCGGGCTTTGCGGCGGCAGCGGTCGTGGCCGGCTTGGCAGCGGCCTTGGGGGCCACTGCGGTCTCAGCGGCGGCCTTAGCAGCGGTCGTTTTTGCAGCGGGCTTGGCAGCCTTTGCGGTCGCGGTCTTGGTTGCCGCGGCCTTGGTCGCCGTGACCTTGGATGCCGTGGTCTTGGGGGCCGTCGACTTGGTCGCAGCGGGCTTGGCCGTGGTCGTCTTCTTGGCTGCAGCGGTTGTGGTCTTGGCAGCCGGCTTGGCTTCTGCGGCAGTCTCGCTCACGGCAGGCTTTGCGGCGGCAGCGCTCTCGCTCACAGCCGGCTTAGTGGCAGCCTTGCTTGCGGTTGCAGCCTTGGTCGTCTTGGCCGCGGTTGCCGTCTTGCTTGCAGTCTTCTTGGCCGTGGCCGTCTTGGCTGCGGTCTCGGGCGCCTCTGCGGGCTCGGCGTCGGCAGTCTTGGCCGCAGCCTTGGCAGCCGTGGTCTTTGACGTGGCCTTGGCGGCGGTCGTCTTCTTGGCCGCGGCAGTGCCGGTAGAAGCCTTGGTAGCGGTCTTTGCCTTGGTTGCCGTGGCCTTCTTCACCGGCTTTTCTTCAGCGGCGGGAGCGGGCTCGGCAGCCTTCTTGGCAGCGGGCTTCTTGGCGGCCGTCTTCTTAGCCGGGGCCTTCTTTGCAGGAGCCTTCTTTGCAGCGGGCTTCTTCTCGGTCTCGGCAGCGGGGTCATCCTCAACCGTGGGTGCGGCCTCGGCCTTTGCAGCGGGCTCGGACTCGGGAGCAGGTTCCGCCTTTGCTTCCGCAACCGGCTCGGCTGCAGGCGCGGGGGCGGCCTCAGCCTTGGGCTCGGGAACGGCAACTGGCTCCGGCGCCGGCTCGGCGACCCTGAGCTCGGGGTGCAGGTTGAAGTAGAGGTCCGTGTAGGTCTTGGCCGAGCGCGTCCAGCTGAAGTCCTGCGTCATGGCCTGGTGCACGAGGTTGTTCCACTCTTCGCGCTGGTCCCAGAACAGGCGTGCCGCGCGGAAGACCGTGTCGAGCATCTCCTCGCCGTTGAAGTTCGCGAACGAGAAGCCCGTGCCCTCGCCGGTGTAGAGGTTGTAGGGCGCCACGGTGTCGCGCAGGCCGCCGGTCTCGCGTACCACGGGCAGGGTGCCGTAGCGCATGGCGATGATCTGCGAGAGGCCGCAGGGCTCGAACTTGGACGGCATGAGGAACATGTCGGCGCCGGCGTACATGCGCTGCGAGAGCGCCGGGTCGAACTCGATGCGCGCGCACATCTGGCCGGGGTACTGGCTCTGGAACCAGCGCAGGCCGTCCTCGTAGTCGGCGTCGCCGGTGCCGAGCACGGCAACCTGCACGCCGCCCGCGAGGATGCGCTCGAGCGCATACATCACGAGGTCCATGCCCTTCTGGCGCGTGAGGCGCGTGACCATGACCATGAGCGGGCGGTCGTCGCGCACCTCGAGGCCGAGCTCCTCCTGGAGCTTCGCCTTGCAGACGGCCTTGCCGGCCATGTCGTCCGCGCTGAAGTTCGCCACGATGCGCGTGTCGGTCGCCGGGTCGAGCTTCTCGGTGTCGATGCCGTTGAGGATGCCCTGGAGCGCGTAGTTGCGGTCGCGCAGGATCCAGTCGAGGCCCTCGCCGTACTCGGGCGTCTGGATCTCGGCGGCGTAGCTCGGCGAGACGGTCGTGATGGCGTCGGTATAGTGGAGACCGCCGAGCATGTAGTTGATGGAGTCGGCGTCGCAGCGCAGCTGTCCCGCGGCGGCCGGGATGTGCGCGAGGCCGAGGACGTCCTCGAGCAGCACGTCGGAGAACTGGCCCTGGAAGGCCACGTTGTGGATCGAGAAGACCGTGCGCACGTTCTCGTAGAGCGGCAGGCCCTGGTAGAACTCGCGCAGGAACACGGGTGCAAGCGCGGTCTGCCAGTCGTTGCAGTGCAGCACGTCGCACTCAAAGCCCTCGGGCAGGTGCTGCAGGGCCTCAGTCACGGCCTTGGAGAAGAACGCGAAGCGCTCGCCGTCGTCGAAGAAGCCGTAGGGGTAGCTGCGCGCAAAGTAGTGCTCGTTATCGAGGAAGAGGTAGGTGACCCCGCCCATCTCGAGCTTCTCGAGGCCGCAGTACTCGTTCCTCCAGCCCAGTGGCACGTAGAAGTCGCAGAGATGCTCCATCTGCTGCTTGTACTCGTCGGCGATGGTCGCGTACTTTGGCACCATGACGATGCATTCGGCGCCGGCGCGGTTGAGGGCCGCCGGCAGCGAGCCGGCAACATCGCCCAGGCCGCCGGTCTTCACGAACGGCGCGCACTCGGCCGACGCGAACACGACCTGTAATTTCTTTTTACCTGACATCGGTACTCCGATTTCTCTTAATCGAGAAACGCCGCCCGGCATGGCCGAGCGGCGAATTCCGTTTGCTGATCTGTCTTAGCGGACGATCGTGACTTCAGGCGCCGAGGGGGCCTTGCCGAGGACGAGGATCGCCTCGGGCGTGCCGCGCAGCTCAGTGTTGTTGGGCACCACGTTGTTCTTGTCGAGGATAGCGTTCTCAACGCGCGCGCCCGACTTGATGACGCAGTTCTGGTTGATGATCGAGTTGGTCACGGATGCGCCCGCCTCGATCACGACGCCGCGGGAGAGGATCGAGTTGCGAACCGTGCCCTTGACGATACAGCCCGCCGAGATGAACGAGTTGCAGGCGTGGCTGCCGGTGGAGTAGTGCGCCGGCGGCACGTCGTGCGCCTTGGTGAGGATCGGGCGCTCGGGAACGAAGAGCTGGTCGCAGGCCACGGGGTTCAGCAGCTCCATGCTGCGCTCGTAGTAGGTCTTCTCGGAGAAGATGCCCACGGAGTAGCCCTTGTCCTCGTAGCTGCACACGTCGATGTGGCCGAAGTCGCCCTGGATGGCCTCGAAGAGATCGAGGTAGTCGGCGCTCGAGTAGTTCTCGATGATCTCGAGCAGGGTGTCGCGGTTGATGACGGCGCAGTCCATGAACGCGTTGCCGCCGTACTCGACGCCCGGCTTGACGGCCTTGACGCGGCCGGCGTCGCCGATCTTGAGGCCGGTGCAGTCCTCGATCACGCGCGGGGCCTTGGTGTAGACCATGGTGATCTGGGCGCCCGAGTTCTCGTGCGCGTCGATGATCGCGTTGAGGTCGAGGTTGAAGATGACGTTCGAGCCCATCATGACCACGTAGGGGAGGCTGGAGCGCTCGAACAGCGTCTTGTTGGAGATGATGTCGCGCAGAAGGAAGCGCATGCCGCGCTTGGTGGTGCCGTAGGCGTTGCCGGGCACCATGAACAGACCGCCCTTCTTGCGGTCGAGGTTCCAGTCGCGGCCCGAGCCGATGTGGTCGATGATCGAGCGGTAGTTGCCCGGCATGACCACGCCGACGGTCTTGATGCCGGCGTTCGTCATGTTCGAGAGCGGGAAGTCGATCAGGCGGTAGCGGCCCATGAAGGGCATCGACGCGAGCGGCCTGTCCGCGAGCAGAACGCTCGGGATGTTCGAGGTGTAGTTAGCGGTGACGTAGCCGATGGCTTTGCGGTTGATCATCGGTTCATTCCCCCTTCCCGATCACCACGTCGTTTCCGACGACGGCGGTGTCCTTGGTTGTATCGACAGATCCGAGCTTCACGCCCTCCTCGACGGTGCTGTTCTCGCCCAGGATCGCGCGGCAGATGTGGGCGCCGCTCTTGACGTGGGCGCCCGGCAGCAGCACGGAGTCCTCCACGACGGCGCGCTCCTCGATGACGACATCGGTCGAGAGGATCGAATGACGCGCGGTGCCGAAAATCTTGCAGCCGTTCGAGACCAGGCAGTCGTCGATGCGGCCCTCGGGCCCGATGTAGTGCGGCGGGCGGGTGGTGATGTTGCTCATCACGGGGAAGGACTTGTCGTAGAGGTCGAACTCGGGGTTGTCGCCGAGCAGGTCCATCGAGGTCTCGTGGAAGCTCGCGATGGTGCCCACGTCCTTCCAGAACCCGTTGAACTCGTAGGTGAACAGGCGCTTGCCCTCGCCGAGGAGCTTGGGGATGATGTCCTTGCCGAAGTCGTGGCTCGAGCGCTGGTCGAGCGCGTCCTCCTCGAGGGCCTTGATCAGCACGTCGGCCGAGAAAATGTAGATGCCCATCGACGCGAGGTTCGAGTCGGGCTTTTCGGGCTTCTCGGTGAACTTGGTGATGCGGCCGTCCTCCTCGTCGGCGGTGAGGATGCCGAAGCGGCTCGCGTCCTCCCAGGGCACCGGCATAACGGAGACCGTGAGGTCGGCGTCATGGTCGATGTGGGTCTTCAGCATCTTGCGGTAGTCCATGCGGTACAGGTGGTCGCCCGAGAGGATCAAGACGTACTCAGGATCGTTCATCTTGATGTAGTCGAGGTTCTGGGTGATGGCGTCGGCCGTGCCCGCGTACCAGGCGCCGCCCGTCTGCGTCTCGTAAGGGGGCAGGATGGCCACGCCAGCACCGGGGCCGTTGAGGTCCCAGGCCTCGCCGGAGCCCACGTAGGCGTGGAGGAGGTAGGGGCGGTACTGCGTGAGCACGCCTACCGTGTCGATGCCCGAGTTGGCGCAGTTGGAGAGGGAGAAGTCGATGATTCGGAACTTGCCGCCAAAGGAGACCGCCGGCTTGGCGATCTTCTGCGTCAGGGCTCCCAACCTCGATCCCTGTCCTCCTGCGAGGAGCATCGCGATGCATTCTTTCTTACTCATCGAACTCTCCCTTTCGTGTTCGTTTACCTGCAAATGAGCGGGGCGCCAATGCGACGGCGGCGCCCCGCCAGAGACGCGACGGGTCGGTAAGCGCTATGCGTGCCAGATCTCGTCGCGGTACTCACGGATGGTGCGGTCGCTCGAGAACCAACCCGACATCGCGGTGTTGTGGAGCGCCTTGCGGTTCCAGGTCTCGCGATCGGTGTAGCCCTGGGTCAGCTCCTCCCAAGCGTCCACGTAGGAGCGGAAGTCCTTCATGACGAGGTCGTGGTCGTTGTTGAGCATGACCTCGTGGCGGATGCTCTCGAAGTTGCCGTTGAGGCCGGCGAACGTGTCGTCGGTGAGCGAGTTGATCACGCGGCCGAGGCGGTCGGGGTCGGCGTCGAGCATCGACCAGGCAAAGTGGTTGCCGCTCGAGCGGAGGGCCTCCACCTCGTCGGCGTTGAGGCCGAAGATCTGCTCGTTCTCGAGGCCGGCGAGCTTGACGATCTCGACGTTGGCGCCGTCGAGGGTGCCGAGGGTGATGGCGCCGTTCATCATGAGCTTCATGTTCGAGGTGCCCGAGGCTTCCATGCCGGCGGTCGAGATCTGCTCCGAGATCTCGGCGGCGGGGTAGATGAGCTGGGCGTTGGAGACGCGGAAGTTCGGGATGAAGCAGACCTTCATGACGTTGTTCACGCGCTCGTCGTTGTTGACGACCTCGGCGACGGAGTTGATGAGGCGGATGGTCTCCTTGGCGAAGTGGTAGCTCGAGGCGGCCTTACCCGAGAAGATAAAGGTCGTGGGCTGCACGTTGAAGTTCGGGTCGGCGATGCGGCGGTTGTAGATGTCGATCACCTTGAAGATGTTGAGCAGCTGGCGCTTGTAGGCGTGGAAGCGCTTGACCTGCACGTCGAAGACCGTGTTCGGGTCGATGACGAGGCCGGTGGTCTCCTTCACGTACTTGGCGAGGCGCACCTTGTTCTCGAGCTTGGAGGCGCCTACGGCCTCGAGGAACGCGCTGTCGTTCTCAAAGGCGGTGAGCTTCTCGAGCTCGGCGGCGTCCTTGAGCCAGCCCTCGCCGATGGCCTCGGTGACGATCTTGGCGTAGCTCGGGTTGGACTCGGCAAAGAAGCGGCGGTGCGAGATGCCGTTGGTCTTGTTGTTGAACTTCTCGGGCGTGAGCTCGTAGAAGTCGTGGAGCACGCGGTCCTTGAGGATGTCGGTGTGGATCTTGGCCACGCCGTTCACGCTATGGCTGCAGATGACCGAGAGGTTGGCCATGCGGACCTCGCCGTCCCAGAGGATGGCGGTGTTGCGCAGGAGCTCCTGCCAGTTGTCGAGCGAGGTGTCGAAGGAGGAGTGGTAGCGGTGGCTGATCTCCTCGATGATCTGGTAGAGGCGCGGCAACAGCGCGGAGAACGTGGAGATGGGCCACTTCTCGAGCGCCTCGGGGAGGATGGTGTGGTTGGTGTAGGAGACGACCTTGGTCACGATCTCCCACGCCTCGTCCCACTCGAGGCCCTTTTCGTCGATGAGGACGCGCATGAGTTCGGGGCCGCACATGGCCGGGTGCGTGTCGTTGGTGTGGATGGCGACGAACTCGGGGAGCTTGCTCCATGCGGGGCCGTGCTCGCTCTCGAAGGTCTCGAGCAGCGACGCGATGCCCGCGGAGACGAAGAGGTACTCCTGCTTGAGGCGCAGCAGCTTGCCGTGCTCGCCGGCGTCGTTGGGATAGAGGATGGCGCTGATGGCCTCGGCGTTGGCGCGGTCGGCGTCGGCGAGGGCGTAGTCGCCGCGGTTGAAGGCCTCGAGGTCGAAGTGCTCCTCGACGGGCTCGGCGCTCCACACACGCAGCTTGTTGACGGTCTCGCCGCCAAAGCCGACGACGGGGATGTCATAGGGAACGGCCAGGATGTCCTGGGTGTCGACGGTGCGGAACCACACGCGTCCGTCCTTCTCGTAGCTCTCCACGTGGCCGCCGAACTTGACCGGCACTGCCTTGTCGGGGCGGCGGACCTCCCAGGGGTAGCCGTGGCTCAGCCACTCGTCGGTGTTCTCCACCTGGCAGCCGTTGACGATGTCCTGTTTGAAGAGGCCGTAGCGGTAGCGCATGCCGTTGCCGTAGCCGGCGATGCCCTCGGCCGCGAGGGAGTCGAGGAAGCACGCGGCGAGACGGCCGAGGCCGCCGTTGCCGAGTGCGGGGTCGGGCTCCTGGCTCTCGATCTCGGTGAGGTCGGCGCCCATGTCTGCGAGGCCCTCGGCGACCATGTCGCGCACGCCGAAGTTGAGCAGGTAGTTGTCGAGCAAGCGGCCGATGAGGAACTCGATGGAGAAGTAGTAGACGCGCTTCTTGTTCTCGGCGCGCTTCTCGGACTCGGTCGCGACGTTGCGGGCCTTGGAGGCAACGAGCGTGGCGAGTGCGTTGAAGCGGTCGATGTCGCTCGTCTTCTCGAACGACTTGCCCGAGATCGCCATGACGGCGGAGCGGTACTCCTCGATGAACTCCTGCTTGTTGTCGAAGATCTTGTTCATGTGTTCCTCTCTTGGGTTTCCCCTTTGGATAGGTCGTGGGCGGGGCGGTGCCGGGTCTCCTGTTCCCGGTGCTCGCTACTTCGCCTTGGGGGCGGTCCCCTTGGTGGATTTTACCGTTTTGGCCTTGGGCTTGGCTGCAGAAGTGCTGCCAGAAGCCTTTTTGGCGGCGGCCTTTACCTTGGTCTTTGCGGTGGCTTTACGCGCCTTTGACGTTTTTGCGGCTGCGGCGGGAGCCTCTGCCTTGGCGGCCTCGGCCGCAGCCGCGGCCTTGGCTGCCTTGGCGGCTTTAGCGGCCTTTGCGGGGTCGACGTAGGAGCTCTTGCGCTGGCGCTTGAGCACGAGGCCGGCCAGGCCCGGAACGCGGACCTCCACGGAGTTCTCCATGCCGTTCCACGGCTCGGGCTTGCTCGAGACCATGACCTCGTCGGAGTACCCGGAGCCGCCGAACTCGGGCTTGTCGGAGTTGAAGACGATCTTGTAGTCGCCCTCGCGCGGCACGCCGATCTTGAAGACCGGGTAGCTCGCCGGGTCGAAGTTGATGAGGCAGACGAGGTCGTCCTTCTCCTTCTCGCCGGAGCGCACGAAGGTCACGATGGACTGCTCGTTGTTGTCGGCGTCGATCCAGGTGAAGCCGTCGTCGGTGTAGCCGCGCTGCCAGAGCGCCGGCTCCTCGGTGTAGAGGTGGTTGAGCGCGCGCACGAACTGCTGGTGGTGCGCATGGGTCTCGAACTGCTCGGTGAGGAACCACTGGATCGACTCGTAGTAGCGCCACTCGATGAACTGGGCGATCTCGTTGCCCATGAAGTTGAGCTTGGCGCCGGGGTGCGTCATCTGGTAGAACGCGAGCGTGCGCAGGCCCGCGAACTGGCGCCACCAGTCGCCGGGCATGCGGCCGATGAGCGAGCACTTGCCGTGCACGACCTCGTCGTGGCTGAGCGGGCAGATGAAGTTCTCGCTGAACGCGTACATGATCGAGAACGTGAGCAGGCCGTGGTTGCCGGGGCGCCACGGGAAGTCCGTCTGCATGTAGTGGAGGGTGTCGTTCATCCAGCCCATGTCCCACTTGTAGTGGAAGCCCAGGCCGCCGTCCTCGGGCGGGTAGGTCACGAGCGGCCAGGCGGTGGACTCCTCGGCCATCATCATCGTGCCGGGGAAGTACTCCCCCACCGCGGCGTTGACCTGGCGGATGAAGGCGGAGGCGTCCAGGTCCTCCTCGGTGCCGTTGACGTTCAGGCGCTTCTGCGAGGGGTCGTCCACGCCAAAGTTGAGGTAGAGCATGCTGGAGACGCCGTCCATGCGGATGCCGTCGGCGTGGAAGCGGTCGAACCAGTAGAGCGCGTTGGAGATGAGGAAGCTGCGGACCTCGCCACGGGCGAAGTCGAACTTGTGGGTGCCCCAGTTGGGGTGAATCTCGTGCTCGTAGAGCATGGAGCCGTTGAACATGGCCAGGCCGTGGGCGTCGGCGCAGAAGCCGCCGGGCACCCAGTCAAGGATGACGCCGATGCCGGCCTGGTGGCAGGCGTCGATGAGGCGCATGAGGCCCTCGGGCTCGCCAAAGCGGGCGGTGGGGGCGTAGTAGCCGGTGACCTGGTAGCCCCAGGAGCCGTCGAAGGGATGCTCCATCACGGGCAGCATCTCGATGTGGGAGTAGCCCATCTTCTTGACGTAGGGCACGAGCTCGGCCGCGAGGTCATCGTAAGAGTAGTACTCACCGCGCTGGGCGGGGAACTCGTCCATGGGACCGGGCCAGGTGCCGTCCGCTCGGGGCTCGCCCTGGGGCTCGTCGCCGTGGCGCTTCCAGCTGCCGAGGTGCACCTCGTAGATGTTGAGCGGCTGGTGCATGTGATCGGTTGCGGCGCGCCTCTTCTGCCAGTCCTTGTCGCCCCAGGCATAGGCGGGCTCGGCCGCGGTGCGGGAGGCCGTGCCGGGCGTGAGCTCGGTGGCAAACGCGTAGGGGTCTGCCTTGTAGAGCAGCTCGCCCGCGGCCGTCTCGATGGCGAACTTGTAGAGCTCGCCGGGCTTCACGCCGGGGACGAAGCCGGTCCAGATGCCGCCGGTGGGGCTGCAGGTGAGCGGGTTGGCCTGGGTGTCCCAGCCGTTGAACTCGCCCACCACATGGACGCTGCGGACGTCGGGCGCCCAGACGGCGAAACGGTAGCCCGCCACCTTCTTGCCCTTGGGGCCGCGCTCGGTTGCGGGATGCGCGCCCATCTTGTCATAGCTGCGGTACCACGTACCGGCGGCCATGAGGTAAAGGTCATCGGACGTTATGTCGAGGCTTGCGCCATCCACCGGCTTTGCGGTGGCCTTGGTTGCCTTCATGCTTGTCCCCCTCCCGTGGGCCCTGCTCCCCGCGCGAGCTGCGGTTATATGAAACGCTCGAGCGCTTTGGAAGCATGTTTAACCATACCCCTAGGCGCGCTAGCTGGGCATTGCCGCTTGGTTATGGTTCGGTAAACGGAACTATTTGGCCCCGTACGGTAGAAAAAAGAGCGAAAAAGAGGGCGCCATTGCAAGCAACAGCGCCCTGACCTGCGGTTATATGATTAGCTAGAAATTGCCCCTTGACGCGAGGCGGTTGACGGGACTAGTAGTTGACGACCTGCTCCTCGAAGTAGGCCTGCGGGTGGGCGCAGACCGGGCAGATCTTGGGCGCGGCCTCGCCAACGTGGAGGTGGCCGCAGTTGGTGCACTTCCAGACCTTGACTCCCTCGCGCTCAAAGACCTCGCCCTTCTCGACGCGCTCGGCGAGCTTCTTGTAGCGCTCCTCGTGGGCCTTCTCGATGGCGGCGACGCCCTCAAAGGCGTCGGCGATCTCGTCAAAGCCCTCGTCGCGGGCGGTCTTGGCGAACTCGGGGTACATGCTCGTCCACTCGTCGTTCTCGCCGGAGGCGGCGTCGCGCAGGTTGGTGAGGGTGTCGGGCACCGCGCCGTCGTGCAGGAGCTTGAACCACATCTTGGCGTGCTCGGCCTCGTTGCCGGCCGTCTCGGAGAAGATGGAGCCGATCTGGACGTAGCCCTCCTTCTTGGCGGCCTTGGCGTAGTAGCCGTACTTCATGGACGCCTGGGACTCGCCGGCAAAGGCCGCGGCCAGGTTCTTCTTGGTCTGGGACTCGTTGAAATCGACAGCCATGGGGTTCCTCTCCCTCGGCACCGCTCCCCGGCGGCGCGGATTATGGACGAGCGCGCGGGCCGCATGAACGCAAAGCGAACGCGAGCGCCGCACTTGTCAGGTATCTACCCTCCCGCCGCAGCCCCTACTCGCTCGGAGGGCAAATGGTTTAGGACAACGAACGAGAGGGACCTCCGCCCACAACTCTGCCGGACCAAATGCTCCGAGGCTGTTGCCCCATCAGGGGGCGTCGCACCCATGTGCCAATGCAGGATTGGCACGCAGATACACGCCAGCATTACGGTACGAAAGAAAGAACGGCACCCTGATGGTCGGAAACCCGTTATGTGAACGACTCGGCACGCGCTTTAAATTAGTTGCAAATTTGATTAAGCAATCTACCAGCGCCTTTAAAAATCGAACAATTCAGAACTGTCCGCTAAATAGCGGGATAGTCGTTCAATTAACGGGTTTCCGACCAGGAAAAGCCACTGCCCGCACGTAGATGAAGCGCGACGGTCGTATTTTGGGCCCGCAAGCACCCTCCGCCCGAAATAAAATGCGCGTCGAGCGCCTTAAAGCCGGACTCTCAACGCGAACGGGCAAAAGCCCTTTAGGCGACGTAGACGCCAGAGGGGGTCTCATGGCAGAAACCCTCGGTAGCCAGCTCGGCAAGGATTGCAGCGGCCGTTTCTTGGGAGACGGGATCGCGGCCTGCGGCTAGCTCCTCGGACGTGAGCGCAGCGGCGGCATCTGCCGGGGCAAGACCCTCCTCGCCGACGGCGAGCAGCAGGCGCAGGACCGCCGCACGCTTCTGGCGGTGCGAGCCCTCGAACTTTGACTGGCGCACGTTGGAGCGCGAGCGGCGCGAAGGGTTGGGCACCGTCTTCTTGAGGTAGGCGCCGTAATCCAGCAGCGCATAGTACCAGCTACGCGGCGTGCAGAGCACGTCCGTGCCGGGGATTTCTATGCTTGCCGACATGGCGGGAGCCCGTCCCTCCTGCATGCCACCACAAGCGGCCGACAGAGCCGAGACCCCGGCCTCGTCACACTCGCCTGGAGCGGGCAACGACTCATCGCCCTCGCTCGCCTTGGCGGCGCGGCCTCGCACGGGGGTCTCGAGCTGCGCCGAGCCGGGGCAGGCATCGCGGACGAGGGGGACGAGGGCGCTGTCGGGGACGTCGTGGGCCTCGGCAAAGAGCTCGTGGAGAAAGACGGTGCGGACGTTCGTCTCGAGGTAGACGCCGGGCGCGTCGTAGGCGAAGGCGCGGATGCCCGCGGCCGTTGCGGGGCCAATGCCCGGCAGGGCGCGGAGCTCGGCCTCGCCCGTCGGCATCTGTCCGGCGTGGGCCTCGCAGACCTGCTGGGCGGCCTTCCACAGCGCCAGGGCGCGGCGGTTGTAGCCCAGGCCCTGCCACTCGGCCAGCACGTCGGCCGAGCTCGCCGCCGCAAGGGCGTCCACGCTGGGGAAACGCTCAAGCCAGCTCTGCCAGCGGCCGTCCACGCGGCTCACCTGCGTCTGCTGCAGCATGGCCTCGGACACCCAGATGGCATACGGGTCGCACGTGCGCCGCCACGGCAGGTCGCGATACAGCTCGCGCCCGGCCAGGAACACCCGCGCGCGGAACTCCTCGAGGGTCTCGGCGGGCGCATCGGCCTTCTCGCCAGCGCTTTTCCGCGTGGTGGCCTTCTGAGCTGCGGTTACTTGCGCGGCAGCCTTCTCGCCAGCGCCCGAACGCTCGCCTGAGTCAGAAGCCGCGATTGCGCCAGCTGACGCAACGTCCTTCTCGCCAGAGCCCGTCACGGCCGCGGCGGAAGCTTCGCCCAATGGCGGGCGCTCACCACTCACAATCGAAGCCGCCTGTTTGACGTCCGTCTCGCCCAACTCCTTGCTCATAGCACGGAAACGCCGGAGGCGCCGGGGGTGCAGAAGCGCTGGTCGGCCACGGGCCTGGCCTTGCCCGAGACGATGTCTTCCAGCGTGACGGAGGCGAGGTAGCTCTCCAGCAGCTCCTGGGCGCCCCTCCAGATGGGGTTGAGGTGGCACGAGTCCATGCGCGGGCAGGCCGTGCACTCGGGGCCGGCGGACTCGCAGGCGCTGAGCACGAGCGGCCCCTGCATGGCCTCCACGATGGAGAGCAGCGTCACGCGCGAGGGCGCCGCAACGAGACGCATGCCGCCGTGGGCGCCACGCAGGCTCTCCACCACGCCGGCCTCGGTGAGGTCGCGCTGGATGGAGCGGGCGAAGGAGTAGGGCACGCCGTTGGCATCGGCCGCCGTGCGCACCGAGATGACGCCGCTGGGCTCGCGAACGAGCGCCGTGAGCATGCGCAGGGCGTAGTCGGTCTTTCTCGAGATGTCCATGGGCTACTTCCAGTCCAGGGTCTGCCAGCCGAGGCGGCGGGCGTCGCGCCTGAGCGTGGTGCCGGGGCAGACCGCGAAGGGCTCGCGGGCGAGCTTGAGCAGCGGCTCGTCGGTGAAGTGGTCGCCGTAGGCGCAGGCGATCTCCCAGGCGCCCTCGCCAAACTCGGCGTTGGCCCACTCGGTCACGGCGCGGACCTTGCCCGGGCCCGCCACGACCTCGCCCTGCACGCGGCCGGTGAAGGCGCCGGACTCGTCTCGTTCCATGAGCGTGGCGGCCACGCCGTCCATGCCCAGGCGCTCGGCGGCGAAGCGGGCGACCTCGTGGAAGGTGGCCGAGACGAGCACGGTCTTCATGCCCTGGCCGGAGCGACGGGCCACCTCGGCCACGGCGTCGGCACGCTCGAGCGGCACGAGGTCCTCGCGCACGAAGTCGCGCATGATTTGGATGGTGCGCTCGTAGCCGTGCGAGCCAAGGTCGCGGAAGATGAGCTCGCGCGACTCGTCCTGACGAAACGGCAGGTGGAGCTTGTAGCGCGCGCCCCACCACACGAGGCGCGCGGCCGTGCGCTTGGAGAGCAGGCCGTGGCGGAGCAGGTAGGTGGAGAACAGCGAGCCAGACTGGCCGTCGATGATGGTGCCGTCGTAGTCAAAGACGGCGAGCTGCACCTTGTTGGCGCAGGCTGGGGATTCGCTCACGAACACTCCGAATGACGAGCGGGCGCGCGGCCCGCCAATTGCTACTGGTGACTAGCAGATTCTAGCAAACGGGAGTTGCAGCGGGAGGGGCGAGGTCGCACGGAGCGGGGGTGCTGCGACGAGCGCGAAGTCGGGGCGCGAGGCATAGGGCGCGAAACCGCGGCGGGCGCGGGGGCGAACAAACGAGGCGCCAGCGAAGATACGCAGGGCCAAGGGACAAACGCCGACGCGGAGCTCCGACGCGCGAGGCGCCAGCTCGAACTCGGATGGCAAGAGCCATCGCGGACGAGCTGTGCGGGGGCTTGCACGCCAAGAAGCAAGAAGCTTAACCGGGCCTCGCGAACCCACGAATCGAGGCGCGAGGAGCCACAGCGAGTGCGAAGGCGGAACGCGAGATATTGGGCGCAAGACCGCAACGGGCGCGAGGGCGAGGACCTGCAAGGGCGCCACGGAGGGACAGGGGTTCGCAAGGCGAGCTCACGACACCTCGACGAACTCGTCAACAAGGAGCGGTTGGGCGGCGGCCCAGTAGGCGCGAATACAAAAAGGGTCCTGGAAAACCAGGACCCTTTGTACATCCTATGGCGGGATATGCGGGGCTCGAACCCGCGACCTCCGACGTGACAGGCCGGCGCTCTAACCAGCTGAGCTAATACCCCGTGCGGTGCGAGAGCTATAGTAGCGGAAACTCAGAAGCCTTGTCTAGTACAAATTTCAAAAATTTTTGCCGCAGTGGGAAACTGCTCTTGAATTGCAGCGTCTAGCTGGGCGATGGCTTCAAAATTTGTTGCGACGGTTGCGCTTACACGGCAATATTGTGGCGAGCAGCGCGGTTCCGGCCTCGCGGCCCGTGTCGCGCTCAGGCCACACGTTGCGCCGCCGCGCGCCGGCCACACGGGCGATGTCTTAGCCCCCCCCGCGAGGCGCCTAGGCCGCACGAGCCGTGCCTTAGCCCCCCCCGCGCGCGAGAGAGAGGCGTTCGCACGCCAACCCCGCCCGTCACCGTCAGCCCCAGTCCCGCCGCCAACTACCCCAGCCCCGCCGCTCGAGCCCCTGGCCGCGACTCCCGCAGCGTCCGCAATTCCACGGCTCCGCAACGCCCGGTTAAGCTGCTAGCTCTCCTTTATTTTCAGACAAGGTGCATTACTTACACTTCGCCGCCATTTTTGGCAGCGAAACGCAAGTAATGCACCTAACCTGAAAGTAAGGGATAGATTCCCGCAAGGACTGGAGGCAGAGCTAGAGCGCATGGAAAGGCTCGCGCGCGGCGGGGACGCGGGCAGAAAGTCCGCTGCGAGCCGGAGCATGCGTTACCAGCTCCGCGCACTCGAGGCTCCAGCGCCTGCAAATCCCCCCGCGGGCCAAAGCCGGCGGCGTGGCGACGCCTCGCCCGCGCAAGCGAGAAGCGGGCTCGGCAAGAAAGAGAAGCGCCTCGACGTCTTTGGCGGGGGAAGTCTCCGCACGTAAGCCAAACGCGGTAGCGAGCGAAACCCCGCCCCTACTCCAGGGCGACAGACTGGTTTACGCCTTCGCCGGTGAGGACGAGGCTGGAGCCGTCGACCGCGGCGGACTGGACGGTGCCGGAGCCCGCGACGGGGTTGCCGTCGCTGCCGAGCAGCTGGGTGGCGGTGGAGCCGTCGCCCAAGACGTAGCAAATGATGTCCCAAGTGCCGTCGGAGAGGTTCTCCGGGATGAAGAGAGTGCCCTGGTAGAGGGTCACGCAGGCGGGCGCGCCCGCGAAGGTGGCGAGACTCGTGTCCTGGCCGCCCGAGGAGCGAACCAGCTCCCAGCCGCCCTCGCCCTCGCTGACGCCGTAGGTGGCGCCGCCGGCCTCGATGCCCTCGTTGGCGGCCACGACTGTCTGGGCGGCAACGGAGGTCGCGGCCTCGTCGGTCTCGGGGGCCTTGGGCGAGATGAGCGCGGTGAGCAGCACCACGGCAAGGACCACGACCGCCAGCGCGGCCACGCCAATGCCGATGAGCACGGGCAGCGGAGCGCGGCTGGGCTGGGGCTTCTTGCGGGTACCCTGGCCCGCGCGGACGGTGCGGGCGGCGAAGGCACGGCCGGCCTCGGCGGCTCGGCTGGCAGTCTGGCGCGTAGTGGCCACGGCGCCGCGGCCCTGGCGGATGGTCTTGAACGAGCCGGTGGTTGCCGGGTCCACGTTAATGGGCCGCGGCGAGCCCTCGGCCACGTAGGCACCCGTAGCACCGTTCGTGGAGGTCACGGGCGCAGCCCGGGCGCTGTTGGAGAAACGAGGCGTACGAGAGCGACCTTCGGCCGCGGAGCCGGCATGGACTGGCGTACCGGTTCGGGCGGACACAGCGCGTGCGCTCTGCTCCCACTGCGCCGAGAAGCGCGGGGCGCGAGCGGCGGACGAGGCCGAGGCCTGGGCATCAGACGCGGCGGCATTAGAGAATCGCGGAGCGCGAGTCATAGGCGGCTGAGCCGAGCTGGAGCCTGCAACAGCTGAAGCCGCGGGCGCGGCGGCTTGGTCACCGTTGGAGAGGCGCGGGGCGCGGCCGGTTTGGGCCTGCGCGGCTCCAGAGGCAGCGGCCCCGGCGTTCGCAGCATAGCCGCCGGCATGTCGGCCATGGGCGGGCTGCTGGGGCGCCGTTGGGCGGGAGGGTTGCGAAGCGTAGTCCGCGTCGGTGTCTTGCCTGAATCGCTTCGCTGCCATGCTGCTTCCCCTCGTTGGCCCGCAGCGGTGCGCGGGCGATATGCTCGGTACAGGGCGTTGCCCCGCGTTTCGTGGGCGACGCGCCTGCAGCTCGCTCGCGCGCCGCAAGCGATGCACCCACTCGCTCACGTAGCGCGGGCACGCCACTTGGCGTTGCCGCCTGCATTTCGCGGACATCGCGCCCGTCTCGTTCGCGCGCTGCGGACGCGTTCCCTAATGTCACGGCCTTCCGCATTTTGCGGATGGCCGCCTAGCTCGTTCTATATCAGTTGGCCCGGCTGCGCAGACACGCAACCGGGCCGGCCTTTGCTCAGATTTTACAGCTCGCGACGCGCCTCGATGGCCCGCCCGAGCGTCACCTCGTCGGCGTACTCCAGGTCTCCACCAACCGGAAGGCCGCTCGCGAGCCGCGTCACGTGGACGCCGAGCGGCTTGATGGTGCGCGAGAGGTAGGTGGCCGTGGTCTCGCCCTCCACGTCGGGGTTGGTGGCGAGGATGACCTCGGTCACCGTTCCGTCGGCCAGGCGGCTGAGCAGCTCGCGAATGTGCAGCTGCTCGGGGCCGATCTTGTCCATGGGGCTGATGACGCCGCCGAGCACGTGGTAGAGGCCGTGGAAGGCGCCCGTGCGCTCGATGGCGCTGACGTCGCGCGGCTCGGAGACCACGCAGATGGAGGTCTGGTCGCGACTCATGTCCTCGCAGACGTCGCAGCGCTCGCGCGTGGCGTAGCTGAAGCAGACGGGGCAGAAGTGGACCTGCTGCTTTACGTCGAGGATGGCCTGCGCCAGGCGGCGCGCCTCCTCGGCATCGGCGCCAAGGATGTGGTAGGCGATGCGCTGGGCGCTCTTGGGGCCGATGCCGGGCAGGCGGCCAAGCTCGTCGAGCAGGCGGCGCAGGGCTCGCCCGTCGTTTCTCGAAGACGGCGAGCCAAGCTGCCCGCCGCCGCCAAGCTGTTCGTAGGACATGCGCTAGAACAGGCCCGGAATGTTCAGGTTGCCGAGGCCGGCGGCAGCGCTCATCTGGGAGTTCGCGGACTCCTGGGCGCTGGAGAGGGCCTCGTTCACGGCGGCGAGGACCATGTCCTGGAGCAGCTCGACGTCCTCGGGGTCGCAGGCCTCGGGCTTGATCTCGATGGACTTGATCTGCATCTCGCCAGTGGCGACGACCTTCACCATGCCACCGCCCGTGGAGGCGCTGACCTCAACGTCCTTGAGCTTCTCCTGCGCGGCGGCAAGCTGCTCCTGCATCTTGCGGGCCTGCTTCATCATCTGCTGCATGTTCATCTGGGCCATGGGGGCTCCTTTGCGTATGGGTTGCGTACGGGATAACTCTAGCGGTTCTTGGGGCCGGGCGGATTCTGGGGAGCAGCTCGCCAACAGGACGAGTGACGCTTGCCGGCGCACGGCGGCCGCTCGAGAGAGCTGCAAGCCAGGTCACCGCAGGCGAGGACGAGGCCGTTTTTTGCGGCCCTGTCGGCGCACAAGCAAGCGGCTTACGCATGTTGGCACACAGCGGATGCTTGTGAAGAGCCTGCCGAGGCGAGCCCCGCGGGCCAGCGGCGAGGCCACTTGCGCGGCCTTTCCGGCGCGGGCCTAGTCCTCGTCGTCAGGGACGACCGTGACGTTCACGCCGGCTCCCCAGACGCCCATCGCGAGCGAGCGGAGCTCGTCGATGCCGCCCGTGAAGGGAGCCGAGGCGTCAGTGTCGGCGCCAACGGGAACCGTGAGGTTCGCCGCAGCCGAGGGGAGGGTGAGCTTCGAGGCGGCTGAGGACGAGGCCTTGGCTGCCGGAGCGCCGGCGGTCGGGGTGGACTCGGGCTCGCCAGGCTCGTCGGGCTCGTCGAACTCCTCGGGAACGTCGATGGGCGGCAGGTCGTCCGCGGGTGCGCCCTCGTCGTAGGGGGCGTAGTCGTCATAGGACGGGCCATCGTCGTAGCCATCGTCATCGTTGTTGTCGTCGGAGCCATCGCCAACGGGTGCCGCGGCGGGCTCAGCGGCGCCCGGCCCCGCCGAGACGGGGGCGGCACCAGCAGATGCCACGGGGCTTGGCTGCCGGGCTTCCACATCGCCGGGGGCGCCCGCCGTTGGCACAGGCGCGGCAACGGGGCCCGAAGCGGCAACAGGCGCAGCGGAGCCGGCCGGGGCGGGCGCGGATTCAGCTCCGGAAGCGGAGCCAGCAGCGGCAGCAGGCGTGGAGCCGCCGGCCGGGGCGGGCGTGGCCTCGCCTGCGGAGGCAGGGGCCACGGCAGCGCCGGGCTTAGCCGCGGGGGCCGCTGGCGCCGCCTCGGCAGCGGGAGCCGGCGAGGACGACGTTGGCGCAACGGACTCCGGGATGTGCAGGTCGGCCGCGGCAGGGCGCGACGGGGCCGCGGGCTCGACGGCGCGCTCGGTGGTCGCGAGCTGACGCGGACCGAGAACCGAGGCAACGGCGGCATCGAGGACCGCGCGAACATCCTGCCTGCCGAGCATCTTCACGGCGAACGCGCTGCCAGCCGGGAAGCTCAGCGTGAGGGTGGAGCCGTCGTCCGAGTCGGCCTCGGCGTTGAGCAGCAGGGAACCAAAGCTCGGGTTTGTCTCGCGAACGGCGCGCTCGACCTTCTTCCATGCGCGCTGCAGGGCGCCGGGGTCGGACGCGGCGGGCGCCGCGGCCTCGGGCGAGGTCGTAGGGGCCGACGAAGCGACGGGTGCCGCGCTCGCGGAAGAGCCGGCGGGGTTCGCGGGGGCCGACGAGGAAGATGCGCCGCCGTGCTCCTTGCCATGAAGCACGAGCTTGGGAGGCACGAATCCGCCGTTGGCGGGGGCACCGCCGGACGCAGGCGCGGCGGAAGCCGTGGAAGCGGGCGCAGCCGAGGCGGGAGCGGTGCCAGGCGCAGTCGCAGCAGGAGTCGCGGTAGCGGACGCGGCTTGCGGGGTTGCGGGCGCAGCCCCCGGCCCGGACGCCTCCGAGGCGTCGAGGGAAGAGGCAACACCGGGGAGCTTCTTGCCACGGAGCACGAGCTTGGGCGGCACGAACCCGCCGTTGGCGGGAGCGCCGCCGGCCGGAGCCGAGGGGGCGCCAGTGCCAGCCACGGGAGCACCGGCGGGCGCCGAGGCAGCAGAGGCGGGCGCAGCGGTCGCGGACACAACGCCGGCACCGGCCACCGCGGGAGCAACCTGGCCAGCGGGCGCCGGGGCAGTGGGCTGAGCCGCAGGAGCAGCGTTCGAAGGCGCCGCGGACGCGGGCGAAGCCACCGCAGGAGCAACGGCGGGCGTGGCCTGACCGGGCGCCGCCGCAGGCGCAGCCGTGGGCGCCGCCGTTGCCGCCGACGCAGCCGCGCCAGCCGCCACTGGCGCGGTCTGACCGGGCACCGGCGCCACGGCCGCAGCCGCAGCCGCCACCGGCACGGCACCGCCAGCACCCACCACTCCCCCACGCTCGAGGCGGTCCACTCGCTCGGCCAAGGACTCGAGCGTGAGGTCGGACTCGGGGCGGGCACAGCGCGTGAGGGCAATCTCGAGCACCAGGCGCTGGTTCACGGCCGTGCGCATCT
>CAVHKV010000080.1:0-4457 GCA_963636635.1 uncultured Bacteroidales bacterium | reverse complement strand
TGTGGCCCTCGTACTGGGTGATCTCCACGCCGCCCTTGGTGTCGAGCTTGGTGGGGCAGTGTTCGTTGACCGGGTCACGGCAGATGAGGACGGCGCAGGCGTGGACGCCCTCGCCGCGGATGAGGCCCTCGATGGAGAGCGCCGTGTCGATGATGCGGCGGGCGTCCTCGTCGGTCTTGTAGGCCTCGGCAAAGTCCGGGTTGTAGAGGTCCTCCTTGCCGGGCTGCTGCTCGAGCACCTGGCGCAGCTTCACGCTCGGGTCCGCCGGCACCAGCTTTGAGAGGCGCTGGCCAACGTAGACCGGGTAGTCCAGCACGCGGGCGGAGTCGTTGATGGCCTGCTTGGCCTTGATGGTGGAGTAGGTGATGACGTGCGTGACCTTCTCGGGGCCGTAGAGCTGGCGCACGTGCTCCACGACCTCGAGGCGACGCTCATCGTCGAAGTCCATGTCGATATCGGGCATCTCGGTACGCTGCGGGGAGAGGAACCTCTCGAACATCAGGCCGTTCTCCAGCGGGTCGAACGCCGTGATGTTCATGGCGTAGGCCACGATGGCGCCGGCGGCAGACCCTCGGCCCGGCCCCACGCCGATGCCGTTGTCCTTGGCCCACTGCACGTACTCGGCCACGATGAGGAAGTAGGCGGCGAAGCCCTTGTCGCAGATGACCTTGTACTCGTACTCGAAGCGCTCCTTGATGTTCACGCCGCCGATCTCGCGCGTGGCCCAGTCGTCGCCGTAGTGCTGGCGCAGGCCCTTCTCGCACTCGCGGCGGAACTGGCTCTCGTGCGTCTCCCCCTCGTCCAGAAGCGGGAAGCGCGGCAGGATGATCTGATCCCAGTCCAGCTCGACGTTGCACTTCTCGGCAATCTCGAGCGTGTTGTCGCAGGCCTCGGGATACCAGGAGAAGAGCTCGCGCATCTCCTCCTCGGTCTTCATGTAGAACTCCGAGCCCTCCATGCGCATGCGGTTGTCGTCGTCGACCTTGGCGTTCATGCCGATGCACATCATGAGGTCCTGCGTGGGCGCGTCCTCGCGCACCAGGTAGTGGAAGTCGTTCGTGCAGATGACCTTGAGCTCGAGCGCGTTGGCCAGGTCGATGAGCTGCTCGGAGAGCTGGCGGTCGGTCATGCCGTTCTCAAAGGTGAGGCCGTGGTCCTGAATCTCGATGTAGAAGTCCCCGGGGGCGAAGACCTCCTTGAAGGTGCGGGCCCACCTGAGCGCCTCGTCGGGCTGGCCGCGCAGGATGGAGCGCGGGATGATGCCCGAGACGCAGGCGCAGGTGGCAATGATGCCCTCGCTGTGGTCCTTGAGCATCTGCAGGGTGGTGCGGGGCTTGTAGTAGAAGCCGCGCACGGCCGCGTCGCTCATCATCTGCATGAGGTTGACGTAGCCCGTCTGGTTCTTGGCGAGCAAGATCATGTGGTAGAGCTCGGGCTTCTTGTCACGGGCGAGGGTCTCGTCGGGCGTGAAGTAGGCCTCGCAGCCAAAGATGGGCTTCACCAGCGGGCGCGGCTTGACCTCGTCCAGGTCCTGGCCGGCCTCGTGGGCCGCCACGTCGATGGCCCACTGGGCGTGGGCCTCTGGGTGCTCGGCGGCGTCCGGCTCCACGATCTCACGGCCCTTGGCGAAGTTCTCCTTGTCATGGAACCACTGCTGCCAGTCATCCTGGGCGTGGTTGTACTTGGCGCACTCCAGGTCCAGGTCAGGCACGCCGTACATGTAGCCGTGGTCCGTGATGGCAACGGCCGGCATCTTGAGGTCCACCGCGCGCTTCACCATGTCCGAGATGCGGGTGGCGCCGTCCAGCATGGAGTAGTCGGTGTGGTTGTGAAGGTGTACGAAAGCCATGTATCTCCTCGCTACGATTTCTCACGTTCGAGAATAGCGCACGTTCCGGACACTAAACTCCCCGCCGCTCCCATCCACCCCACCCCCACGTCATGTTCGTAGGACGGAGCACCGGCATGCCGCAAAGGGCTAGGCTAAAGTCACGTAAGCGGGCGTGACAGCGATCGGACGGTAAGCCCCCAAGCACCGCGAAGCGACACAAACGCGCCGCATAAGGCAGCGGGGCGACTCACGCAAGCGAGTGCCCCAACGGACAGGCCATACATCCCAAACATTGCAGAGAGTTGCAGAGAAATCCTGCTCAAGCACCATGACAAGCGAAAAAAGAAGGACGCCCGCGACATTGAAATCGCGGGCGTCCCAAATTACGCAACCGATGTCGGAGCACTGAACTCCAGAGTCAGTCGGCCTAAGCCGCTCCCCTACGCCTCGGCGGGCTGGGCCTCGGCGTCCTTGTTGAAGTGCTTGTAGACGAAGCTCGTGACGATGGGCGTGAGGATGGCGGTCACGATGGCGCAGGCGGCAACCTGGGCGGTGGCCACGGCGAGCACGTCGCCGCCGTAGAGGGCCTCGTCGGTGGCGGCCATGGCGGCAGGCGTCGCCACGTTAGCGCCGGCGCAGCTCGAGATGGCCGCGCCAGCCACGCCGGTGCCGCCCGTCAGGCGGTCCACAAAGACGGCCGGGATGGCAAAGACCACCGAGCAGATGACGCCGAGCAGGATGCCGGGCACGCCGCCGGCGACGAGCTGGCCAAAGGTCATGGTGGTGCCCATGGAGAAGAAGGTCAGCACGATAACGCCGGTGAGGGCGGGGGCCATCATCTTCTTGAAGCTCGGGAAGACGTTGCCCAGGATGATGCCCACGACGATGGGCAGGATGGCGCCCACGAGCGTCCAGCCGATGGAGGCCTGGCCGGCGGCGCCCAGCACGATCATGGTGACGGGCGGGCCAACCACCAGCGTGGTGATGGCGACGGCGCCGCGCTCGGCCTCGTTGCCCATCGTGCCCATGAGGCCGGCGTACATGGCGTTGTTGGCGCCGGTGCAGGCGGCCAGGATGACCATGGCCGTGAGGCCGCAGAAGTTGTTGCCCGTGACCAGCACCAGCATGGCCACCGCGATGACGATGATTTGCTTGGCGATGATGATGATGGCGCCGCGGGCGGCGGCGGCAGGGGCGCTCTTGAACGAGATGGTGGTGCCCACGATGAGCAGGAAGGCGCCGACCAGCGGGCTCACGCCGCTCTGCGTCATGCCGAGGGTGAAGCTGCCCAGCGTGGTGAACAGGTCGGGGAACAGCGTGTTCAGCAGGCAACCGAGCAACAGGGGCACCAGGATGGTGGCGCCGGGGATGGAGTTCATCTTGAAGAAGGGCTTCTTCTCCTGCTCCTGAATCTCTTCGCTCATATAAGACTCGCTTCTTGTAGGGGCGCGGCCGCGCAGGCGCACGCCAGGAACCCGCCGCACGGGCAGGCTCGCAATTGGTTAAGGCGTTGGTTGGATTGGGCGCGTTCGGCGCAGATTACCCGTCGAGGACGATGCCGCCGTCGCAGTCGCCGACCTCGCCGTTGACGAAGCTCGCGGCGTCGGAGGCGAAGAACAGCACCATCTGCGCGGGCTCGCTGGCCTGGGCGGCGCGGCCCAGGGGGATACCGGCGATGATGCGCTGGGAGTTCTCGTCAGAGAGGATGGAGGTCATGTCGGTGAGGGTGAGCGACGGGCACACGGCGTTGCAGCGGATGCCGAACTTGCCGCCCTCCTTGGCCACCGCCTTGGTGAGGCCGTTCACGCCGGCCTTGGAGCTGGCGTAGGCCGCGGTGCCGAGCAGGCCGCCGCCGATCTTGCCGGCCACGGACGAGACGTTCACGATGGTGCCGGCGTGGGCCTCCTTGAAGTGCGGGTACACGGCGCTCATCATCGTGAAGACGCCGTTGAGGTTGATGTCGATGGTGCGGCGCCACTCGGCGTCGTCGATCTCGTCAAACTTCTTGGTGGAGATGACGCCGGCGCAGTTGATGAGGGTGTTCACGCCCGGGACCTCGGCAAAGATCTGCTCGACGGTCTCGCGGGCCTTGGCGGTATCGCTCACGTCGAGCTGGTAGAAGTAGTTGCCCTCGCCCAGCTCGGCCACGGCGGCCTCGCCCTTGTCCTTGCTGCGCGCGATGAGCACGACGTGGCCGCCGCCCGCGACGATGCCACGCGAAATCTCAAGGCCGATGCCCTGGGTGCCACCGGTGACGATGGCGGTCTTGCCAGTGAAGTCGAAGACCATGGTTTCTCTCCCCGTTTGTGGTCCTGCGCGCAGGCAGTCCCGTCCCCGGAAAGGTGCCCGCCGCACGTGGCGCGCAATACAAGGGGCAAAGCGCAAGCTGGCCGTTTCCTTATCCCAAGGCCGAAAGCGAGCCCCGCGCCCGCTCCCCGTCTCGGGAGCCAAGACTGGGCCTGGGCCCTCGCCCCGCCCCGCCTTGGAAGCCAAGCCTGCGGCGTCGCCTTGCGCACGCCACAGCCGACGAGCCTTGCCGCCGCGGCCCCTCCCTGCGAGTGTCCCTGCTCGCGGGATTGGGGCAGCCATGGCAGCAACCTCCCGAAGACATGCCTGCCGGCACGCC
>CAVHKV010000079.1:0-2743 GCA_963636635.1 uncultured Bacteroidales bacterium | reverse complement strand
CGGGCAGGAAGTTCATCTCGATCTTGATCTGGCCGTCGCCCTTGCAGGCCTCGCAGCGGCCGCCGGAGACGTTGAACGAGAAGCGCCCGGGGCTGTAGCCCCTCGCGCGGCTCTCGGGCGTGCTCGAGAAGAGCGCGCGCAGGTCGTCCCACAGGCCGATGTAGGTGGCCGGGTTGGAGCGCGGCGTGCGGCCGATGGGGCTCTGGTCGATGTCGATGACCTTGTCGATCTGGTCCACGCCGGTGAGCTTCTTGTAGGCGCCGACCGGGCGCAGGGAGCGATGGACGGCGTTGGTGAGAGCGGGGGCCAAGGTGTCGGTCACCAGCGAGCTCTTGCCCGAGCCGGAGACGCCCGTCACCACAGTGAGCGTGCCGAACTCGACACTGGCGCTCACGTTCTTGAGGTTGTTGTGAGAGGCGCCGGTGATCTTGAGCGCCCCGCGGCCGGGCTTGCGGCGCTTCTCGGGCAGGCGGATGAGACGCTTGCCGGTGAGGTAGGCGCCCGTGATGGAGTCATCGCAGGCGCAAATCTCTTCCGGGGTGCCGGCCGCCACGACCTTGCCGCCCAGCTCACCGGCGCCGGGGCCCATGTCGAGCACGTAGTCGGCCGCGCGAATGGTGTCCTCGTCGTGCTCCACCACGATGACGGTGTTGCCCTGGTCACGCAGGCGCTCGAGCGTCTTAATGAGGCGCTCGTTGTCGCGCTGGTGCAGGCCGATGGAGGGCTCGTCCAGGATGTAGAGCACGCCCATGAGGCCGGCGCCGATCTGGGTGGCCAGGCGGATGCGCTGGGCCTCGCCGCCGGAGAGCGTGGCCGAGGCGCGCGAGAGCGTGAGGTAGTCCAGGCCCACGTCCACCAGGAAGCGCAGGCGCTCCACGATCTCCTTCACGATGCGCCCGCCGATGAACTGCTGGCGCTCGGTGAGCTCCAGGGCGGCGAAGAAGTCCAGCGCCTCCTTGCAGCTCATGCAGCAGACCTCGTAGATGGACTTCTCCCCCACCGTCACGGCGAGCATCTCGGGCTTGAGGCGCGCGCCCTTGCAGGTGGGGCAAGGTGCCTCGTGGATGTACTTCTCCAGACGGGCGCGCATCTTCTCGTTGGTGGTCTCGTTGTACTTCTCAAACAGCACGGAGCGCACGCCCGAGAAGGTGGTGAGCCAGTGGGTGTCGCGGCCGTCCAGCGTGTGGTAGTCGACGCGGACCTTGGTGGAGCCCAGGCCGTCGAGCAGGGCGTCCTTCACCTTTTGCGGCAGCTTCTTCCACGGGGTGTCGGGGCTGGCCTTGAAGTGGCGGCAGACGGCGGCGAGCACCTGCGGGTAGTAGTTGGAGCGGCCGAAGAAGGTGCCGAACACGCCCTCGGAAACGCTGAGGTTTGGGTCCTCGATGAGCATCTCGGCGTCCACCACGCGCTTGAAGCCCAGGCCGTCGCACTCCGGGCAGGCGCCGTAGGGGGCATTGAAGGAGAAGTCACGGGGCTGCGGGTCATCCATGGAATGGCCGTGGATGGGGCAGGCCAGCGCCAGCGAGTATTGCAGCAGCTCGCCAGGGATGCCCTCCGGGTGGTCGCGGTCTGGGAGCAGGTACACGCCCACCTTGCCGGCGGCCAGGCGCGTGGCCGTCTCCACGGCCTCGGCGATGCGGCCCAGGCTCGTCTGGCGGATGACGATGCGGTCCACCACGACCTCGATGTTGTGCTTGAACTTCTTGTCGAGCCTGATCTCTTCCTCGAGCTCGCGGACCTCCTCGTCCACGCGCACGCGGGAGAAGCCCTCGGCGCGCAGGTCCTCGAAGAGCTTGGCGAACTCGCCCTTGCGGCCCACCACCACCGGTGCCAGCACGAGGGCGCGCCGGCCCTGGCCGGCCTCGAGCACCTTGTCGGCCACTTGGTCTGTGGTCTGGCGCTCGATGACGCGGCCGCACTCCGGGCAGTGCGGCGTGCCCACGCGCGCGTAGAGCAGGCGCAGGTAGTCGTAGATCTCCGTGACCGTGCCCACCGTGGAGCGTGGGTTTTTGCTCGTGGTCTTCTGGTCGATGGAGACCGCGGGGGAAAGCCCGTCGATGGAATCGAGGTCGGGCTTGTCCATCTGGCCCAGGAACTGGCGGGCGTAGCTCGAGAGGCTCTCCACGTAGCGGCGCTGGCCTTCGGCGTAGATGGTGTCGAAGGCCAGGCTCGACTTGCCCGAGCCGGAAAGGCCGGTGATGACCACGAGCTTGTCGCGCGGAATCTGGACGTCGACGTCTTGCAGGTTATGCTCGCGCGCGCCGCGTATGACGATGGAGTCTGAGGCCATGGACCGCTCCCGAGGTTGTGCCGTTTCTCACGAGGTTCCAGTTTAGCGAGACGCGCTCCCCCGGGCGGCCCGCACGGCCCCAGGCTCCACCGAACATTCGTTTGTTGTTCGATTGCCTAATCGGCGGCCTAACTGACGGCCTACTCGTAGGCCTCGCGGAGGGTCTCGGTGAGCTCCATGTTGGCGGAGTAGTCAACCGGCACCACCACGACGCTGGGGGCGTCGGTGTTGGCAAAGGCCTTCTCCAGCGTGGGGACGAGCTCCTCGGTGCTCTGCACTCGGTAGCCGTGGCAGTGCATGGACTCGGCCAGGGCCTTGAAGTCGGGGTTGGAGAACTCCACGCCAAAGACGTCGCCGAACTGCTCCTCTTCCTTCCACTTGATGAGGCCGTAGTGCTGGTCCTCCCAGATGAGGGTCACGAAGGGCACCTTCTCGCGCACGGCGGTCTCGAGC
>CAVHKV010000078.1:0-6692 GCA_963636635.1 uncultured Bacteroidales bacterium | reverse complement strand
CGCGAGTTCCTCTCCCGCTACGGGAAGTAGGGGGCGGCGCTGCGACAACGCAGCGGCAATCCGGAACCGAGCTAAGGGGGTAGCGGGCCGGATCCTGCTACGGGAGTAGTGGACTGGAGCTGCGTCAACGCAGCGGCAATCTAGCGCGCTGCTACGGGAAGTTACGAGTGGCTCTTAGCGTGTCGGCATAGCAAGAAGTGTGGAAGTCGCAATTGGAACCTAACGCGCCAAGGTTGCGAGAGACGCTTTGCGCCCATCGAGCGTCTTTTTTATGCCCAGTGGGCCACGTTCGAAGCAACCGAAACGCGCTTCGGCACGTACGTTTATATCCCTTACTTTCAGCTTAACTGCATTACTTACATCTCGCCGTCAAAAACAGCAACGAAACGGAAGTAATGCACTTTGCCTGAAAGTAAGGGAGGGTTTTAAGTCCGAACGGTTATCACGAATTGTGTGGAGCGAAGCTCTTTCGGGACTCGGCGCCTCCAGAACCTGTCTAGGCGCCAAGTGCAGCCACGTCACCAGCAGGAGGGGCCAAGGGGCTCCGCAGCGGACATTCCGCAGCGCCGGGCGCCTCGTTTATTGGAATGAGCTCGCCCGCGAGGACGTCCGCAAGGAACCCCTTGGTTCCTCCGTAAGGTTGCTCTGGGCCAAAAGAACCCTTGATTCGGCGATTGGCAAAAGCGGAATCGCGCGCAAGGCTAGCTCAGCTCAAATTGGGCGGGAAAGCATCCCCTATTTTCAGCTTAGGTGCATTATCTGCATCTCACCGCCAAAAACGCCAACGAGATGCAAGTAATGCACCTTGCCTGAAAGTAAGGGATAGAAATAGGTGAGCGGGAAAGGTGCTCCGGCCTCGAACGATAAAGCAAACGGGACGCCAACCGTAGATGGTTGACGTCCCGCTCTCGTTAGCTAGCTATTGCGGTTTGCGGAGGCTTCGCACCGCGCCCGTGCATCGCACGCGCCTCACGCCCTCGCACCGTGGCCGCAAGTCACACACGGCTCGCGCCACCCGCACAACTCGCGCAACTCGCCCTACGCCTGAGCGGTGCCCTCGGCCTCGTTGGACTTGGTGCCGGCGGCCTGGGCCTCCTTGACGCCCATGGCGGCAATCTGCGTGGCGGCGGCGATGCCGGCGGCCTTCTCGCGCTCCAGGCGACGCTCGGCCCACACGCGGTTGGGCAGGCCAAAGAGGTCCATGAAGCCCTTGGCGGCCGTGCGGTCGAAGGTGTCGCCCTTGTCGTAGGTGGCCAGGCCAAAGTCGTACATGGAGCTGTCGGCGCGGCTGCCGGTGACGGTGCAGTTGCCCTTGTAGAGGTGCAGGCGAACCTCGCCGGTGACGGTCTTCTGGGTGCTGGCGAAGAAGGCGTCGAGCGCGTCCTTGAGCGGCGAGTACCACAGGCCGTTGTAGACCTGGCGGCTCCAGTCGTGCTCGAGCTGCAGCTTGGTGTGCAGGACGTCGCCCGGAAGGCACAGGCACTCGAGCTGCTTGTGGGCCATGATGATGGCCAGGGCGCCCGGCTGCTCGTAGCACTCGCGGCTCTTGAGGCCCACGAGACGGTCCTCGATCATGTCGATGCGGCCAAAGCCGTGGCTGCCGACGATCTTGTTGAGCGCGGCGATGAGGTCGAACAGCTTCATGCGCTGGCCGTCGATGGAGACGGGCAGGCCCTCCTCAAAGCCGAGCACGACGTCGCGGCCCTCGTCCGGGGCGTCCTCGGGGTTGACGGTGAGCGCCCAGGCCCCGTCGGGAGCGGCGTTCCAGGGGTCCTCGAGCACGCCGCACTCGATGGCGCGGCCCCAGACGTTCTCGTCGATGGAGTACGGGTTCTCCTTGGTGGCGTCAACGAAGATGCCGTGGGCCTGGGCGTACTCGATCTCGCTGGAACGCGTGGTGAGCTCCCAGCTGCGCACCGGGCCGAGGATCTCGAGCGTGGGGTCGAGGGCCTTGCACTCGAGCTCGAAGCGCACCTGGTCGTTGCCCTTGCCGGTGCAGCCGTGGCAGATGGCGACGGCGCCCTCCTTCTGGGCGACCTTCACGAGGTGGCGGCAGATGGCCGGACGGGACAGGGCGGAGAGCAGCGGGTACTTGTTCTCGTACATGCCGTTGGCGTAGATGGCCTTGGCGATGAAGTCGTCGGCGAACTCGTCGCGGATGTCGACGTCGTAGGCGGCCACGGCGCCGAGGCTCTTGGCCTTCTCGTTCACCGCGTCGATGTCGGAGCGCTCCTCGGAGGGCTGGCCGAGGGCGGCGATGCAGGAGACGACGTCATAGCCGTCGTCCTGCAGGTACTTGAGCAGGCAGGAGGTGTCGAGGCCACCGGAATACGCGAGGACGACCTTACCCTTTTCGGACATGTGAGACTCCTTTGCTAGAAGGTTGCATACGTTTTTTGCGCGGCGACCGGCCGCAGGGTGGAGCTTGGAAGCGCGACCTTGTGGGCCGCGAGGTTTCTTGCGAGGAGGCACGTTCGCTCGAACACGCCTTGCGGCAACGTTGCCGCGCGGACTTGGCGCGAGAGGGGTGCTTTTGGGTCCGCTACCGTCAATAAAGTGCAGGTAGCGGCCTCTCCCCTACTCGCGCACGTTTCGGAGCTTGTTGACGAGCTGCTCGAGGTTCACGGCCTCCTCGTCGGTGAGGCAGACGACCATGATGGTATCGTCCCCAGCGATGCACCCGGCGATGTCGGGCAGGCCCGCGTCGTCGATGGCGGCGGCGACCCCCTGGGCGGCCCCGGCGTGGGTGTGCACGACCACGATGTTGTTGGCGCGCACGACGCCGGTCACGAGGTCAGAGACCATGCGCTGCAGATGCAGGTCCTCGGCCAGGACATAGACGCCCTCCGGGAGCTTACGCAGCCCCATGTCGGAGATGTCACGCGAGATGGTGGCCTGGGTGCACTCGAAGCCGAGCTTCTCGAGCTCCTCCACCAGGGCGCGCTGCGTCTTGATGGACTTGTCGCGCACGATCTCGCGGATTGCGTCCTGTCGGTTGAAACGCTTCTTCAAGTTCTTGCCTTTCGTGCTGGTGAGCATACGTTGCAAGCAAGGGCAGTTTCGCACAAAGCTACCCCGCATTCACAACGGAATGCATAATAACACGCTTTCATGCGATATTTCCGCAAATATTGAATTGTTTTAATCAGTTTTAGAAGGAAAATACGGACGGCGCGTCGCACCGCAAAGGACGAGCCAAAACTGAAGAACGAGCCATGACCAAACCGCGCGCCGTCTCATGCGACGGTGGTGAGGAGGCAGTCCATCTCAAGGCGCAACTACATAGTAGAGCCGCGCCTCAGCGCCTCGCGGCTCAAATCGGACAGACGTTACAGCCCGGTGACATTAGTCCGCACAATCCCCGCCTGTGCCCTACAGCGGCCAGAAGGCGGGCTGCATCTTCTCGAAGGTGCAGAACTCCGTGAAGCCGATCTCGCGCAGGCGGCCGCGGCACTCGTCGATGCGGGCCGCGAGGTGCTCGGGCTTGTGGGAGTCGCTGCCGATGGTGAGCACGTGACCGCCCAAGTCGTGGTAAAGACGCAGGATGTCGGTGCTGGGCTGCAGGTCGGGCAGGCCGTAGCGGAAGCTCGAGGTGTTGAGCTCGATGCCCTTGCCGTCGGCGATGACGCGCTTAAGGATTGCGGCCACGATGTCGCGGGTCTTCTCGAACAGGAACTCGCCCGCCGGGTCATAGCGACGGATGAGGTCGAGGTGGCCCAGCACGGAGTAATCCCCGAAGGTCTCGACCACCTTGAGCATCTCCTCGTAGTAGGCCATGTTGTACTCGGCCTGCGTGCGGCCGCGCTGGAACTCGCCCGTCCAGAACTCGGCGTCGCCCACCTCGTGGATGGAGCAGATCACGAAGTCGAGCTTGTGCTTCCAGGCGTCGTAAAGAGCGTGGTTGCGGTCCACGGTGTGGCTCTGGGTGCCGAGCTCAAGGCCCGCCTTGATGGTGAGACGTCCCTCAAACTCGTGCTGCAGGCCCTCGATGCGCGAGAAGTAGGCCGGGTAATCCACGTTCAGAATCGGGCGGCCGTTCTCCACGCGCGCGAGGCTGTGGTCGCGCTCGTACTCGTCAACGTCAGGCTTCACGCCGTAGTCAACATGGTCGGTAAAGCAGATCTCGTCCAGCCCCATCGAAGCGGCGTCGGCGCAGACGTCGGCCATCGGGTAGACGGAGTCATCGGAAAACTCGCAGTGAACGTGGTAGTCGGCTAACATCGGCCTCCCCTTTCCTTTGTTTCCCCCTACATCTTCTCAACCTGCAGGCCACGGAAGCAAACGCTCCCTTAGTCCTACAGAGTTGCCGCGTTTCTGCATTCCCATTACAGCTTGAACCGTCTGATCGGGCGGCCCTTTCTGTTCTCCAAGGAATACGATTGGCCGTTCCGATGGTCGCTGACCGACCGCCCCGGATGGCCGTCTGCCCCCGCCCCGGGTAAGGTGACACCCCAGCCGAAGAATGCCTCGGCGTCTTGGACGGAATCAAACCGCACCCCGTTAGTCCCGCTTGTCCGCACCGGACTAGAGGGCACAGACGCCAAAACCAAAGCTCCTGGGTTCTAGAAAACAAAGCTCCTGGGTTCTAGAAAATCTAGAACTTACTGCCCAAGCCTAGCGTTGGCACGCTCGGAAAGCAGCGCCATGACCACGAGCAACCCCGCGAGAAGCCACGGCAGCAGCGGGGCGCCGCCCGCGGAAAACACGAGCGCCACCAGCGGGGGCACGAGCGTGGAGCCGGTGTAGGCGCAGGCCATCTGCAGGCTCACGACCGACTGCGAGGCGGCCTCGCCAAAGCGCGAGGGCGTAAGCGAGATGATGCTCGGGTAGATGGGCGCGCAGCCCAGTCCCGTGAGCGCGAGCGCCACCGAGAGTGCCACCTCGCCCTGGCCAAGGACGAGCGTCAGGATGCCCGCGGCTGCGATGCTCTGGCCGATGCGGATGAGGTTCTTGCTGCCAACGCGCGGCGCCACAAAACCCGAGATGAGGCGCCCCACCGTGATACCCATGTAGAAGAACGAGGCCATGGTGGCCGCCTGGGCCTCGGAGATGCCGCGGGCAAGCACGAGGTGGCTCGAGGACCACAGGCCGCAGACGTACTCGAAGGCGCTGTAACAGCCAAAGGAGACGATGGCGGCCAGGGCGCCCGGAAGCCTCAAGGCCTCGGCATACGAGGGGGCGTCGGCAGAGGGCCCCTCCTCCTCGGCGGGCTCCCCGTCCCCCACCTTCCTCCACATCGGCAGCGAAAAGAAGAGCAGCGCGGTGATGCAAGCCTGGATGGCGCCGACCGCAAAGTAGCCGCCGTGCCAGCTCATGGGGCTCGCGAGCGCCCATCCCATGATGACCGGGCTCACGCTCGTGCCGATGCCCCAGCAGCAGTGGAGCCAGCTCATGTGGCGCTCGCCGTAGTGGATGGCCACGAAGTTGTTGAGGGCCGCGTCCACGGACCCCGCGCCCAGGCCATAGGGAATGGCGATGAGGCAGAGTTGCCACAGGCTCGAGCTCATGCCAAAGCCGAGGATCGCCACCGCCGTCATGGCCACGGAGAAGGCCGTGAGCTTGCCGGCGCCAAAGCGGCGCATGAGCGGCGTGGTGGCCAGGCTCGAGACGATGGTGCAGGCCGTGATGATGGTGGTGATGGCGCTCTGGGCGGCAACCGGCGCGCCCAGCTCGGCATACATGACCGGCCAGGCAGAGCCGAGCAGCGAGTCCGGCAGGCCGAGCGAAACGAACGCGATGTAGATGACGGGAAGGAGCATGGAGAGCATTGGCAAGGGCGCCTTTCGCTAGGAATCATGTCTTGGTTCTTTAATCTAGCCGACAATCGCACTCGCGCAGCATATATGGGGAGGAAATCTCCGTGTCCCAGATTGCGGCGGCGGGCGTGAGCGAGCGCGAATGCCTGCGCTGCTTCAACGCCACCTTTGGCGTCAGCCCCTCGTGGCACCTCGCGATGGCCGCCTCTCCAAGGCCGCCGAGCTGCTGGCCTCCACAAGCGACAGCTTGGCCGAGGTCGCCCGTGCCGTGGGCATCAAGAGCCCGAACAACTTTACCCAGCTCTTCAAGCGAGACTACGGCTGCACACCCCGCGCCTGGCGAACCCAAGGGCAGGAACGGCGGCCCTAAAGACGGATGGGCCGAGGCGCACGCCACGGTACGTTTCTCATGTTCTCGAAAGAGTCTATGGCCGTACGCCCACAGCCGTTTGTTCGGCGGCCGCACGCTCCACTCCTGTATGTCCCTCGCCCGGTGCACGCGGGAGCAAACAAGGCGCGCCGGCCGCAGATTGAGCATGCGGCCTCGCCTCGCACCTCACTTCTCACGCTTCGGAAATGGGCGCGACACATGGGTTTGAGACACTTACGCAGCATGTGAATTTTCGCCCGGAGAAAAGAGGCCCATGGATTACTACCAGCGAGCTTGCGAGCTCAAGGCCGAGACGGTCGCCAACCGCCGCCACATTCACACCAACGCCGAGGTGGGCCTGGACACGCCCAAGACCCGCGCCTTTGTCATGGAGAAGCTGGCCGAGTACGGACTCGAGCCGCGCGAATGCGGCCACGGCGTCACCGCCACCCTCGGCAGCGGCTCGCCCGTCATCCTGCTGCGCGCCGACATGGACGCCCTGCCCATGCCTGAGGAGAGCGGCGAGCCCTTCGCCTGCCCGGACGGCAAGCACGCCCACGCCTGCG
>CAVHKV010000077.1:0-8500 GCA_963636635.1 uncultured Bacteroidales bacterium | reverse complement strand
CATGAACCTGCCCACCGTGATGGGCGTCTCGTTTGCCTACGTGCCGGTGCTCACCTCCATCGGCCTTGCGCACGGCCTCTCAGGCATCATGGGCGCCCAGCTCGTGGGCGGCGTGGTCTCCATCGTGGCGGGACTGCTCATCGAGAAGATCCAACGGTTCTTCCCGCCGGTGGTCACCGGCACGGTGACGTTGGCCATCGGCCTTTCGCTCTACTCCACGGCCGTGAACTACATGGGCGGCGGCTCGGCCGCCCAGGAGGCCGGCACCTTTGGCTCGCCCGAGTTCTGGATCCTCTCCACGGTGACGCTCGCCGTCACGCTCGCCTGCGGAATCTGGGGCAAGGGTTACGTCAAGGTCTCGGGCATGATCATCGGCATCCTCGCCGGCTTTGTGCTGGGCATCTTCATGGGCGACGGCATCGTGGACTTCAGTGGCGTGGGCAGCGCCTCCTGGCTCTCCTTGCCGCGCCCGCTCTCGTTTGGCATCGCGTTCTACCCAGACGCCGCGGTGCTCATGGGCCTTTTGAGCCTCGTGCAGGCAGTGCAGCTCATCGGCTGCGTCTCGGCCACCACCGTGAGCGCGCTCGACCGCGGCGCCGAGGCCAGCGAGCTGGGCGGCTGCATCAGGGGCCAGGGCCTGGCGATGCTCGTGGGCGCGTTGTTTGGCGGGCTGCCCACCAGCACCTTCAGCCAGAACGTGGGTCTCATCGGCACCTCCAAGATGGTCTCCAAGCGCATCTTCGTGATTGCCTCGGCCATCATGCTGGCCGACGGCCTGAGCCCCAAGTTCTCCGCGATCATCTCGTCCATCCCGCTGCCGGTGATGGGCGGCGCAACCGTGACGGTCTTTGCCATCATCGCCGTCTCGGGCATCGAGATGATCTGCGAGAAGCCGCTGAACTACCGCAACAAGATCATCGTGGGACTCTCGCTCGCGCTGGGCGTGGGCGTGGGCGCCACACCGGAGATCCTGCAGTTCTTGCCGACCATGGCCCAGAGCATCCTCGGCAGCTCGGTGGTGGTCTCGTTCATCGTCTCCTTCGTGCTGAACATTGTCATGCCCGAGCAGGAGGAGGACGGCGAGCAGGACAAGGCCGCACAGGCCGAGGAATAGGCGCGGCTGGCTTGCGCGAGCATTCGGCGCGGGCCCGAGCGGATGGCTGGGCGCGAGTGCCTGGCGCGGGCCCGAGCGGCTGGCTGGGCGCGAGTGCCTGGTGCGGCCCGAGCGGCCGGCTGGGTGCGAGTGCCTGGCGCAGGCGCAAGTGGCTAGCCGGGCGCATCAACCCTGAGCGACTAGCCGGGCACATCAACCGCCTCGCCGGGGCGCTGCGACCCTTCCCGCATGGCCTTCCGATTTTGCTATGTGGGCTGAACCGGGCGCACCCGCGCCCGCCGTTTGGGCCCTTCTCGCGGTAGACTAAGTGAGTTACCGAGAGGCTGGGGAGCAGATGGCACTGGCAGGCGTTGGCGTCGACATGGTCGAGATTGCGCGGATGGAGAAGATCCTTGCCCGCACGCCGCGCTTTGCCCGTCGCGTCTTCACCGACGAGGAGCGCCAGTACTGCGAGCACGCCGCGCGCCCCGCGGCGCACTACGCCTGCCGCTTTGCCGCCCGCGAGGCCACGCTCAAGGCCCTGGGCTGCGGGTTTGGCAAGGGCGTGCACCTTGATGACGTGAGCGTCACGGCAGACGCCGCAGGGCGCCCCCAGGTGGTGCTCAAGGGTCGCGTGGCCGAGGTCGCGCGCGAGAAGGGCGTGCTCTCCGTGGCCATCTCGCTCTCGTTCACGCGGGAGATGGCCGTCGCCAACGCCGTGGCCACCACGGCCGAGACGGCACCGAAGCAAGAGGAGGCCCGCGACCCGCGTCGCGAGCTTGCAGAGTCGTTCAGGGAGGCCCGCTCGATCATCGACGAGCTCGAGCGCGTCTCAGACGGAAAGTGAGTGGGCATGCAGCCGGTACTGAACGTTGAGGACATCAGGTCCGTGGAGAGGCGCCTCGCCGACGTGGGCGTGAGCGTCTCCGAGCTTATGCACCGCGCCGGCGACGCCGCCGCGCAGGAGATCCTTCGCCTGGGCGAGGTCTCGCGCGTGGTGGTGCTGGCCGGCTTTGGCAACAACGGCGGCGACGGCTGGGTGGCCGCCGAGAACCTCAAGGCCGCCGGCATCGACGTGCGCGTGGTGACGCCCTGCGAGCCCGACCAGCTCCATGGCGACCTCGCCCCCATGGTGGCCCGCGCCGCCATCGAGAGCGGCGTCTCCTACCTCGTGGGCCCGAGTCGCGGCGAGCTCGACCGGCTCATCGCCAGCGCCGACGCCGTGCTCGACGCCATGCTGGGCACCGGCTTCCACGACGCGCCGGTGGCACCCTTCTCCATCTGGATTGACGCGTTGAACTCCTCCGGCTCTCGCGTGGTCTCGGTGGACGTCCCGAGTGGCCTTTCGGCCCAGACTGGACTCGCGCCCGGGGCCGTGGTGGTGGCCGACGTCACCATCACGATGCTCGCCCTCAAGCCCGGGGTGGCCGCCGAGAACCTCAAGGCCGCCGGCATCGACGTGCGTGTGGTGACGCCCTGCGAACCCGACCAGCTCCACGGCGACCTCGCGCCCATGGTGGCCCGCGCCGCCATCGAGAGCGGCGTCTCCTACCTCGTGGGGCCGAGCCGCGGCGAGCTCGACCGGCTCATCGCCAGCGCCGACGCCGTGCTCGACGCCATGCTGGGCACCGGTTTCCACGATGCGCCGGTGGCACCCTTCTCCATCTGGATTGACGCGCTGAACTCCTCCGGCTCGCGTGTGGTCTCGGTGGACGTCCCGAGCGGCCTTTCGGCCCAGACCGGACTCGCGCCGGGAGCCGTAGTGGTGGCCGACGTCACCATCACGATGCTCGCCCTCAAGCCGGGTCTGCTCTCTGACGACGGCCGCGACGTCAGCGGCTCCATCGTGGTGGCCCCGCTTGCCGAGCAGACCTCCAAGCTCGTCTTCGAGGCCGACCCGGTGGCCTGGCGCTGCGAGGTTGCCGACTACATCAGCGTGCTTGCGCCTCCCACCTGTGTGGTGGACAAGTACACGCGCGGCAGCGTGCTCGTGGTGGGCGGCTCCACGCGCTTCCCGGGCGCCGCCATCATGGCCGCCCGCGCCGCGGCCCGCGCCGGCGCCGGCTACGTGACCCTGGCCGTGCCCGAGCCCGTGGCAGACATCGCCCGCGCCCACCTGCTCGAGATTCCCGTGGTGGCCCTGCCGGCAGACGCCGACGGCACCTTCTCCAGCGCCGCCCGCTCCCAGGTGGCAGACCTCGCCTCCAAGCGCTCCGCCGTGCTCGTGGGCCCCGGCATGTGCGTGACCACCGGCACCGTGGGCGTGGTCTCCACCCTGCTTGAGAGCGAGGCGTCCCTCGTCATCGACGCCGACGGCCTCAACAGCCTCGCGCGCCTCACCAACAACGCGCTCGACGAGTTCCCCGAGCTTCTGCGCCGCACCTCGCCGCTCGTGCTCACCCCGCACCGCCGCGAGCTGGGCAGGCTCGTGGGCCTTACGGGCGACGCCGCGCCCGCCACGCTCACCGCCGCGCTCGAGGCGGCCCGCCGCATCGTGTGGGCCGACGGCGGCAGCGAGCTCGTGGTGGTTGCCAAGGGCACCGCCACGGCCTGCGTGGGCGTCGAGGCGGCGCTTCTGCCCAAGCCCGGTCCGGCCTGCCTGGCCACCGCCGGCTCGGGCGACGTGCTCGCCGGCATCACGGCGGGCCTGCTCGCCCGCGGGGTGGAGACCGAGAACCTGCCCACCCTCGCGGCGCTGGCCTGCGAGGTCCACGGCTGCGCGGCCTCCTTTGCCCAGGAGCACTACGGCACGAGGGGCGTCATGGCCGCGGATATAATCGACTCGATTGGCCTTGCGGTCGATGCGGTGGAGGACCGCGCGGCCTTTAGCGGGGCCGATGCTGCGCCCGAGGCAGAGTAGGGCGCGGCTTGTAAGGAAGGTTGCCGGCCTGGGGCGAGCGCCCTGGGCCGGCTGCGATACGGGGGCGCATTCCCATGGTTCAGCACAGGTGTCCGGACACGCGTTGGTCTTGGGTCGAGATTGACAAGGGCGCGCTGCGCCGCAACACCCGTGCCTTCAAGGACCTGCTGGAGCCGGGCGTACGCCTCATGGCCGTGGTGAAGGCCGACGCCTACGGCCACGGCGCCGTTGAGTGCGCCAAGGTCATGCGCGCCGCCGGCGCCGACCAGTTTGCCGTGGCCACGGTGGCCGAGGGCCTGGAGCTGCGCCGCGCAGGCGTCACCTGGCCCATCCTCATCCTCTCCGAGCCGCCCATGGAGTGCGTGCAGACGCTCATCGAGAACGACCTCATGCCGAGCATCTACACGCCCGAGTTCGCCCTTGCCTATGGCGAGTGCGCCGCCGCCTTCAACACGGTGGGCAAGTACCACCTCTGCGTGGAGACGGGCATGACGCGCATCGGCGTGGACTGGCGCGAGGCGCTCGAGTTCCACCGCGGCATCGACTTCCACCGCGGCCTCTCCTGCGCGGGCACCTTCACGCACTTTGCCACGGCCGACGTCCCCGGTGACTGGACCTTTGGCCAGCAGCACCGCCGCTTTGTCGAGGCGGTGTCACAGATGCGCGCCGCCGGCGTGGAGTGCGGCTTGGTGCACTGCGACAACACTCCGGCCACGGTGCTCTACCCCGACACGCACTACGACATGTGCCGCGTGGGCGTGGGCCTCTACGGCATGCAGCCGGCCGAGTCCACGCGCCCCCACATCTCGCTCGACCCGGTGATGAGCGTGCGCGCCCGCGTGACGCGCGTGGTGTACCCGCCGGTGGGCTCGGGCGTGAGCTACGGCCAGATCTTCTCCGTGGCGCGCCAGAACGTGCAGATCGCGACCATCCCCGTGGGCTACGCCGACGGCCTCTCGCGCACGCTCTCTGGCAAGATGGACGTGCTGGTGCACGGCACGCGCTGCCGCCAGGCCGGCAACATCTGCATGGACCAGTGCATGTTCGCCGTGGACGTGAACACCCACCGCGCGCTGCGCCCCATCGACGAGGTGGAGTACGGCGACCTCGTGACCATCATGGGCGCCGACGGCAACGAGCGAATCACGGCCGAGGAGCTGGCGGACCTGCGCGGCACCATCAACTACGAGGTGACGTGCAACTTTGGCGCGCGCCTCGAGAAGGTCTACGTCTAGGGGCAGCGCATGGCCGTCATGAAGATTCCCGGGCACGTGAACCAGCGGCCCGGCGAGGTGATGCTCGAGGAGATCGAGAACCTCCTGGGCGAGTGCAAGCGCTGCGAGCTCGGCCAGACCCGCTCCCACATCGTCTTTGGCACCGGCAACCCGCACGCCCGCGTGATGTTTGTGGGCGAGGGCCCCGGCAGAAACGAGGACATCAAGGGCGAGCCCTTCGTGGGTGCCGCCGGCCAGAAGCTCGACTCGCTGCTGGGTGTGGCCGGCCTCACGCGCGAGGAGGTCTACATCGCCAACGTGGTGAAGTGCCGCCCGCCCAACAACCGCAACCCCAAGCCGGAGGAGATCCAGGCCTGCTCGCCCTTTTTGCGCGAGCAGATTCGCTCCGTGTGGCCCGACGTCATCGTGTGCCTGGGCAACTTTGCCTCGCAGTGGGTGCTCAAGACCGACCGCGGCGTGGTGAGTCTGCGCGGCCAGCTCTACCAACAGGGCCACTTTGTGGTGGCGCCCACCTTCCACCCGGCCGCCTGCATCTACCACGCCGACTGGGAGCCGCTGCTGCGCGAGGACCTCGCGCGCGTGGGCGCCTGGCTTGCGGCCAACCCGCCCGCCGGCCCCGACCGGCAGGCCGTGGCGCGCCGCGCCGGCATCGTTCGAGAGGATTCCTAGATGAGCGAGCTCGTGCTTTCTTCCACTTCGGCCGAAGAGACCCAGGCCTTGGGCGAGCGGCTGGGGGCGGTGCTCGCGCCCGGCGACGTGCTGGTGCTCACCGGGGACCTCGGCGCGGGGAAGACGCAGCTCACCAAGGGCATCGCGCGCGCTTTGGGCGTCACCGACGACGTCACGAGCCCCACCTTTGCGCTCGAGGCCGTGCACGAGGGCGCCGAGACGGACCTCTACCACTTTGACCTCTACCGGCTGCGCAGCGCAGACGAGCTGGGCGATGCCGGCGTGTGGGACGTGCTGGGCGGCGACGGCGTCTGCGTCATCGAGTGGGGCGAGCAGTTTGCCGAGGAGCTGGGCGACGAGCGGCTCGACGTGTACGTGACCCGCCTCGAGGCGGAGGCCGCGCCCGGCGAGGAACCCCGCCGCGAGGTGCGCCTTGTGGCCCACGACCCTCGTGGCGAGGAGATTCTCGCGGCGCTGCGGGCCTGTTAGCTCTGGATAACAAAATAGTAGAAATTCCTTATTGCGAATCATTATCAATAAGGCTAAACTAATGCCAGCAAGCAAGGCAGCGAGGGGAGGCAAAATGTCGGCCAGGCAGACCATCCAGCGACAGGTCATCCAAGACGAGCTGTGCTCCTTGGCCAACCACCCCACGGCCGACGAGGTCTACGCCTCCGTGCACGAGAAGCACCCCACCATCAGCAAGGCCACGGTCTATCGCACCCTGGGCAAGCTTGCCGATGAGGGCGAGGTCCTGCGCGTGAAGATCAACAATGGGGCCGACCACTTCGACCACCAGACCTTCGCGCACTACCACGTGCACTGCCTGAGCTGCGGCAAGGTGGACGACGTCACGTTGCCCCAGCTGAACGGCCTCGAGCAGAGCGCCGCCGCCGGCAGCGACTACGTCATCTGCGGCTACAGCCTGCAGTTCGACGGCGTCTGCCCTGCTTGCCAGAGGGCGGGGAAACCCTCTGAGACCGGCGCCTAGCGCCATCATCGGCGGCTTACCGCCACAGGAGAGGACGGGGTGCCACGGGAGCACCCCCAAACAAGGAGGTTCTTATGGACAAGTGGGTCTGCAAGGTTTGCGGTTACATCTACGAGGGCGCCGAGCCGCCCGCGGAGTGCCCGGTCTGCCACGCCAAGGCCAAGGCCTTCCAGAAGGTCGAGGGCGAGCTTGAGCTGGCCGCCGAGCACGAGTACGGCGTCTACGACAAGACCGTCAAGGACAACCCCGACATCTCCGACGAGGACAAGGCCTACATCCTCGAGCAGCTCAAGGCCAACTTCACCGGCGAGTGCTCCGAGGTGGGCATGTACCTGTGCATGGCCCGCATCGCCCACCGCGAGGGCTATCCCGAGGTCGGCCTGTACTGGGAGAAGGCCGCCTACGAGGAGGCCGAGCACGCCGCCAAGTTCGCCGAGCTCCTCGGCTCCGAGCTCGAGCCGAACATGAAGGCCTCCACCAAGGAGAACCTGGCCTGGCGCGTCGACTGCGAGTTTGGCGCCACCGCCGGCAAGGTTGAGCTTGCCACCTGCGCCAAGAAGAACAACCTCGACGCCATCCACGATACCGTGCATGAGATGGCCCGCGACGAGGCCCGTCACGGCAAGGCCCTCAAGGGTCTGCTCGACCGCTACTTTGGCTAATGGCCGGCAAGCCTAAGAAAAAGGCCGGCAAGAAGGTCAAGCCCTCAAGGCCCGCGCTCGCGGTGCTCTGGGGGCTTGACCCCTCTTTTGGGCCGGAGGCCGCGGCCAAGGGCGAGGCGCTGCGCGCGGTGCTGGCCCAGCTTGGGGCCCGCGCCAAGGCGGCCGCGCCCGAGCAGCTTGGCATGGCCGCGGGCGCCGTGGCCGGCATGCATGGCTTTTCTCCCGTAGCGGCTCCGTGGACGGAGTCGGTGCCGGATTGCGAGTTCGTCTTGCTCTGCGGCTTCACGAACGCGCAGGTGAGCGAGTTCATCGCGCGCAGCCGTGAGGCGGGCTGCGTTGTGGGTGCCAAGGCCGTGCTTACGCCGCAGAACCGTGCCTGGCCGCTGGGACGCCTCATCAACGCCGTCACCGCCGAGCACAAGGCGATGTCGGGGGAGTAGGGGAGACTTCCGCGTGGCGTTTTGGCGGGACGGTTGCGGCGGCCGGCTTGGGCGCCTTGCTGGTGTCGGACGGCTGCGTGATTGCCCGGCCGCCTGTCCTGGCGTTTCTTCGAGTTCCTCCCTGGCGCCGGGAGCCTGCGGGTTTGGTTGGCCGCAGCCGTCTCCGTCACGTATTCCTCATGTGCTGAGCTGGGCTTGTGCTGATGCACGGGCGCGGCCGGCGCCGGGAATCCGGCGCGCTACACTGGTTGAGTTGAATCTAGCGTAGAAGGAACCGCCATGATCGTCCTTGCCATCGATACCTCGACCGATATGCTTGCCTGCGCCGTGGGGCGCGTGCCGTCCGCCGGCTCTGCCGGCAAGGACGCGGCCGGCCAGGTTGAGGTGCTCGCCTCCAAGGACCACCTGTGCCGCCGCCACGCCAACGAGGAGCTGGTGAACTCCTGCCTCGAGGCGCTCGAGCAAGCTGGCCTTGGCATGGGTGACGTGGACGCAGTGCTCGTGGGCCGCGGCCCCGGGTCGTTCACGGGCGTGCGCATCGGCATCGCCA
>CAVHKV010000076.1:0-3298 GCA_963636635.1 uncultured Bacteroidales bacterium | reverse complement strand
AGCAGCAGCTTGGCCTGCACGTCGGAGAGCTCCACGCCGAGCACGCCGGCGAGCTTGGCCACGACGGTGCAGGAGGAGCCCCAGGGCAGGGCGATGTAGTGCAGCGGGGCGGCCGTCTCGAAGTCGCCGATGCGGTGGTGGTCAACCACGCCCAGGACGGTGGCGTCCTTGAGGCCCTCGACGGACTGGGCGCTCTCGTTGTGGTCGGTCAGCACCACGAGCTGGCCGGCCTCCACGCTGGTGAGCAGCTCGGGCTCGGCCACGCCGGCCTCGGCAAGCAGCTTGGCGGACTCGGCCGGCAGCGGGCCCAGCACGCAGGGCTTGTACTCGTTGCCCTCGTAGCCCACCTGGTTCAGCAGCTGGGAGAGGACGACGGCGCTCATGACGGCGTCGTTGTCGGGGTTGAGGTGGCCAAAGACGTAAACCGTGCTCATCTGTGCTCCTTCGTGTCCGGCGCCCGCCGCCTCGGCGGACGCGAGGCAGGTGCCCCCGCACCCGCCGTATTTGCAACCTCACGATTGTACCCGCGCAACGGTCTGTATTTGGTGGTGGGTATGGCAAGCGCATAGAATCATCCGTTACACTGGCTATGCGGCAAGCCCTTTGCCGCACTCGTCACAGCAAGGAGTCCCCATGAACACGCAGCGCATCGCCATCCTCACCGACACGGGCACCAACGTGCCGGCCGAGTTTGCCGCCGCCCATGACGTGCGTCAGGTGCCCCTGCTGGTGAACTACTCCGACGGCACGAGCTACCGCTCCACCATCGACATCACCACCGACGAGGTCATCGACCGCTTTGCCGAGGAGATTCCCACCACGAGCCTGCCGAGCCCCGAGGCCATCCGCGAGGCGCTCGAGTGCGTGCGCAACGACGGCTACGAGAACGCCGTCTTCGTCACCATCAGCTCCGGGCTTTCGGCCACCTGCCAGACGGTGGAGCTCGTGGCGAGCCAGATGGAGGACTTTGAGGTGTCCGTGGTTGACACCAAGAGCATCGGCGTGGCCGCCGGCATGGTGGTGATTGCCGCCGTGAAGATGGCCGAGGAGGGCGTGCCGTTTGCCGAGCTCAAGGGCAAGCTCGAGCAGCTCTCCGAGCACACGCGCGTCTACTTCACCGTGCGCGAGCTCTCCTACCTGCGCCACGGCGGCCGCATCAACGAGGCCACCTACCGCCTGGGCAGCATGCTCAACCTCAAGCCGGTCTTCTTCTGCGACGCGGAGGGCAAGTACGCCACCGTGAAGAAGGCGCGCGGCTGGGACAAGGCGCTCGATGCCGAGCTTGCCCTGGTGCAGGCGCAGGCCAAGCTCTACGAAAAGGTCATCTGCGCGGTGTGCTGCACCAAGGCCGAGCCGCGCATGGAGGAGCTCGCCGGCCGCATCCGCGAGACGGTCACGAACTGCGTGGACGTCATCCTGAGCGAGCTCACGCCCGACCTCATCGTCCACACCGGCCCCAGCCTGGTGGGCATGGCGGTGCAGCCTGTTGAGGGTTAGGCAGCCGGCACGTCAAACAACTTGCAGCTAGCGGGCGCGGGAGCTTTTGGCTTCCGCGCCTTTGCTTTAGGGACGGGCACAGGGTTGCAGGGGCGTGCGCACGCTGCGGTTATGTGGGGCGGGGGCAACGCCATGCGGGCAAGTCGGGCCGCCGAACGGCTCCCCTACCTCGGATTTATTGAACAGCAGGGCCCAAACCAACGCCCCGCCAAGCCTCCGACGCCACAGCCACGCCTCCGCCCAAGCTCCCGCTCCCACTGTTAAAAGCGTGAAGCAAGAGGCTGCCCCCGTTGTCGCGGGCGGGCGCGAGCGTGCATAATGGGCATCTATGCTGCGACGCAAGCGTGATTCGGCAAACGCCCGCCCGCCTCGGCAAACGATGGCGGCGGCGCGCCCGTCTCGCCTGGTCCCAGCGCACAACCCGCACCAACGCCCACAACACGTAAGGGGTCACCGTGGCTATTACCGCCGAAGAGGTCGCCGAGACACTCAACATGGTCACCGAGCAAAACCTCGACATCCGCACCATCACCATGGGCATCTCCCTCATGGGCTGCGCGGACGAGAACCTCGAGCGCATGTGCACCAAGGTCTACGACCACATCACCAAGACGGCCGAGCGCCTCGTCCCCGTGGCCGAGAGCCTCGAGCGCGAGTACGGCATCCCCATCGTGAACAAGCGCGTCTCGGTCACCCCGGTGGCCCAGATCGCCGCGGCCTGCCCCGACGCGGACCTGGTGCCGCTCGCCCACGCGCTCGACCGCGCGGCCGAGACCCTCGGCATCGACTACCTGGGCGGCTACTCCGCCCTCGTCCACAAGGGCATCGGCGACGCCGACCGCCGCCTCATCAGCTGCATCCCCGAGGCCCTGGCCTCCACGAGCCGCGTGTGCTCCAGCATGAACGTGGCCAGCCTGCGCGCCGGCATCAACATGGACGCCGTGCTCATGGCCGCCCAGACCATCATCGACGCCGCGCGCCTCACGGCCGACAACGAGAGCGTGGGCGCCTCCAAGTTCGTGTGCTTCGCCAACATGGTGGAGGACTCCCCCTTCATGGCGGGCGCCGTCCACGGCTCCGGCGAGGCCGACGCGGTCATCAACGTGGGCGTCTCCGGCCCCGGCGTGATGGCCGCCGCCCTCGAGGAGCTGCCCGAGACCGCCGACATGATGGAGGTGGCCGAGCGCATCAAGCAGACGGCCTTTAAGATCACGCGCGCCGGCGAGCTCATGAGCCGCCAGGCCGCCAAGCGCCTGGGCGTTGAGAAGGGCATCGTTGACCTCTCGCTCGCCCCGACGCCTGCCGTGGGTGACTCCGTGGCCCGCATCCTCGAGATCATTGGCGTGGGCACCTGCGGCGGCCCCGGCACCACCTGCGCGCTGGCCCTGCTCAACGACGCCGTGAAGAAGGGCGGCGTCATGGCGAGCTCCAGCGTGGGCGGCCTCTCCGGCGCCTTCATCCCGGTCTCCGAGGACGCCGGCATGATCGCCGCGGCCGAGGCGGGCGCGCTTTCCATCGAGAAGCTCGAGGCCATGACCTGCGTGTGCTCGGTGGGCCTGGACATGATCGCCGTGCCGGGTGACACCTCGCTCGAGGCCATCGCCGGCATCATCGCCGACGAGATGGCCATCGGCGTCATCAACAACAAGACCACGGCCGTGCGCATCATCCCGGCCATGGGCAAGGGCGAGGGCGACTGCGTGGAGTACGGCGGCCTGTTTGGCCGTGCGCCCGTCATGCACGTGAACCCCAACGCCGGCACCGTGCTGGCCCACCGCGGCGGCCGCTTCCCCGCCCCGCT
>CAVHKV010000075.1:0-7267 GCA_963636635.1 uncultured Bacteroidales bacterium | reverse complement strand
TCTCCGACAAGGCCGACGGCTCGGCGAACGTCTCCTACCCCGAGTTCGAAAAGGCCGCCGCGGCCCGCTGCGCCAGCGTGGTCCACGCCATGCTCCCGAAGATTGCCTAAGCGAGACATAAGTCGCCACGCTTGGCATAAGGCCGCATCAACCAAATTGGCTGGTGCGGCCTTGCTCTTTAGATTGCGTCTACTGAGGGTGAAGATGGCTAGCTAGTTGCTCGCGCTAGTCCAACAGACGTTCTCAACGAGTTGGATGAGGACGGCCTGGACTCGGTCGACGTCGGCTCGCTCCACGTATTCGTTGGGCTTGTGGGCTTGGGCCAGCGAGCCGGGGCCGTAGCTCATGCAGTTGTGGTTGCGTCGCTTCCCGGCGATGACGGCGGTGTCGGTGTAGCCGGTGAATATGCCTACCTCGGCTCTGTTGCCGCTGGCGACTTCGGTTGCTTGCAAGAGCGCGGCGAGCAGGCCGGACTCGGGGTCTCGCTCGATGGCGGGACGGTCTCCGGTTATGCGGTAGGTTCCGTGGCAGCCGGGGACCTCGGCCTCTGCGCTCGCAATGGCTTGCTCGACAATGCCGGTGGCAACCTCGGTGGTGCAGGGCGGCACGAGGCGCATGTCTATCCAGACCTTGCAGCTGTCCGGCACCACGTAGGGGCTGTAGCCGCCCTCTATCTGGCCAAAGGTCACGGTGGAGCGTCCGAGCTCGGCATGCTCGGGTTGCGCCGCAATGGCCTTGCGAACCGCAGAGATGGCCTCGGCCATGCCGGCGATGGCATCGGCTCCGTGCCAAGGTTGGCTTGCATGGGCCGTCACGCCCTGCATGGTGAGCTCAAACCAGGTGCGGCCCTTGTGAGCCACCTGAATCTGGCCGTCGGTCGGCTCGGTGTCGAGCACCCACTCGCGCTCGCCAACCCAGCCGGCCTCGATGGCGGCCTCCACGCCGCGCATCTCGTCTTCCTCGTCAACCGTGCAGATGATGCTCAGGCCTCGGCGGGGGAGAGCGCCGGGTTCCTTCACGCGCTCAAGGGCGACCGAGAATGCCGTGAGCGCGCAGGCCAGGCCGCCCTTCATGTCGCACGAGCCGCGGCCGTAGAGGCGGCCGTCACGTTCGAGCGCAGATAGCGGCTCAACGTCTTCGTCCCAGCTGCTGCCGAGCTGGACGGTATCCATATGGCAGATGAAGACGAGGCGAGGATCGTCGCCAGTACCGGGAATGGTCGCCATGAGCTCGGTGCGGCCCGGAAGCGCCTCTAGCTCTTCAACCGTTATGGGGCTTGCCAACCGTGCCGGAAGCTCGGCAATCTTTGCCTCGAGCCGAGCCTTGATGAACTTCTCAACCTCTCCCTCATAGGCACCAGGGTCTGAGCTGTCTATGCGCACGAGGCTCTTGGCGAGCTCCCAAGTTTCATCTTCGTAACCGGTCTCCATGGCATCCTCCTTCGTTTTGGTCCCATGGTAGGACGCCGATGTTGCGAGGTTGCTGCGTATCCGTTGTGTATTTTCGCAACAACGAAATCAAGCCATAAAACCGCTCGCAGACCGCTATTTGCGAAAAACTACAACGTTCGATAAAAATTAGTCAGAGATAAAAACTAATTGTTTGGCTCGTGTGCGGTGCGAGGCGAACGGCCGGGGGAACTATGGCATCAGAAGCAACTATGGAAACTGGTGGTGGCGCTAGGCCGCCGATAACGTCTGCTGGCGAGTCTTTTCGGGCCGAATCTTGCAATCCCGGATCGCCCATGACCGAGGGCGAGCCTCTCTGCGCAGAGCAGGACAAGGGCGGCGTTCCTTCCTCCGGCGACGAGCTGCGTCGCATGGAGCGCGGCCAGCGCACGGCTGCCCAGCGCTTTGCTGACGCTGCGGTTTGTTTGCTGCCCACGTTGGTTGGCGTTGCGGCCATCCTCGAGTACCTCTATGTGCCCAACGTCTCCGGCAACACCATCACCTGGACCTACGTCTACTTCATGGGGATCCTTACGGCCGGGGCGTTCGCGGCCTTCGCGGCCACGTTCGTGAACGAGCGCGCCTTTGAGGCCGTGCGCTACCGCGCGCCCTTCCTCACGCTCGTCTTCGCCCTCTTCATGGCCTACGACGTGCTGACGGTGAAGACCGGGCGGCTCCCCCTGCCCTACTTCCCTTGGGTGGACCAGATCCTCAATGCCGCGATAGGGGATGCGGACTATCTGCTCGACTGCATCCAGAACTCCCTCAAGCTGCTCTTCACCGGCTACTTCACCGGCGTGGTGCTCGGCCTGCTCACGGGCATCGCCTGCGGCTACAGCAAGCGCGTCTCCTACTGGGTCGACCCCTTCCTCAAGGTGCTCGGCGCCATTCCCTCCACCACGTGGATTCCCGTCGTGATGGTGCTTGCGGCCTCGCTGTTCTCGGGCGCCGTCTTCATCATCGCCCTGGGCGTGTGGTTCAGCGTGACCATCGCCACGGCCACCGGCATCAGAAACATCGACCCGGCGCTCTACGAGGCCGCCCGCACGCTGGGCGCGCGCACCCCGCAGCTCGTGTTCAAGGTCGCCATCCCGTCTGCCCTGCCCTCCATCTTCCAGGGCATGACGCAGGCCATGAGCTCGGCGTGCACCGCGCTTCTCGTGGCCGAGATGATCGGCGTGGAGAGCGGCCTTGGCTGGTACATCACCTGGCAGAAGTCCTGGGCGCTCTACGGCAAGATGTATGCCGCCATCGTCATCATCTGCCTCATCTTCGTGGCCGTGAACTTTGCGCTCAAGCGCATCGCCGCCCACGTCCTACGCTGGCGCGAAGGGCTGGGTGAGTAGCATGGCCCTCGAGCTTTCCTGTGTCTCCAAGAGCTTCGCCACGCCCGACGGCGGCGTCACCCAGGCGCTGGCTCCCATTAGCCTCACCATCGAGCACGGCGAGTTCGTGAGCGTGGTGGGCCCCTCGGGCTGCGGCAAGTCCACGCTGCTGCGCGTCATCGCGGGCCTCACCAAGCCAACCACGGGCACGGCCGTCCTCGACGGCACACCTATCGAGGGACCGGGGCCGGAGCGCGGCGTGGCCTTCCAAAAGCCCACGCTCTTCCCCTGGCTCACGATTGAGCAGAACGTCTCCTTTGGCCCCAAGCTCACGGGCTCGGTTGACCCCGAGCGGGTCAAGGCTCTGCTCGCGATGGCTGGTCTTCTGGAGTTCAAGGACTCCTACCCCCACCAGCTCTCCGGCGGCATGGCGCAGCGCGCCGCGCTCGTGCGCACGATGGTGATGGAGCCCGAGGTCTTCCTGCTTGACGAGCCACTCGGCGCGCTTGACGCCTTCACGCGCATGAACATGCAGGACGAGATCCTCTCCATGTGGCAGCGCCTCGGCTCCACCATGGTCATGGTCACCCACGACGTGGACGAGGCCATCTACATGGGCGGCTCGGTGCTCGTGATGGCGCCGCGCCCCGGCCGCATCGTCGAGCGCATCGAGGTCGACCTGCCCTATCCGCGCGTGAGGACCTCGGAGCGCTTCTTCGAGCTTCGCTCCCACGTGCTCGACACCCTCCACTTTGGTTCCAAGGCCCGCTAGTCCGCGCGGGCTCAGTGCAAGTTCCCCAGAAAGGAAAGACATGTCCCAGAACAACATCTCCCGCCGCAACTTCATCGAGCTCATGGGCGCCGGCGCCGTCTTCGCCGGCCTTGGCCTCGCGGGCTGCGGCAGCCAGGTCAGCGACTCTTCCGCCTCCACCGCCGGCGCCGCGGAGGAGATCACCAAGGAGGTCAAGGACATGACCGCCGAGGAGGAGCAGGCCGCCTGGGAGAAGGAGCCCTTCTATGGCAAGACCATCCAGGCCGGCTACAACGGCGGCGTCTGCCTGGGCGCCTTCGGCATCGCCAAGGTCGGCGGCTACTACGAGGACGAGGGCCTCGACGTGGAGATCGTCTCGATGACGAGCGCCTCCGACGGCCTCGGCACCGCCAAGGTCCAGGCCGCCGGCGACCACATCGCCACCCTGCTTGTGCCCTCCATCAACGGCGTGAAGATGACCTTCACCGTCGGCTGCCAGTCCGGCTGCAAGGGCCTCTACGTCCTCGCGAGCTCCGACAACACCAGCACCTCCGACCTCGCCGGCAAGGCCGTCGCCATCCCCGACGGCGTGGGCAACTCCGACCAGAACATCGCCATGCGCTTCCTCGGCCACGACGGCGTGGACGTCAACACCATCGACTGGAAGGTCGTGAGCACCGACGCCGTGGTCCAGGCCCTGCAGAACGGCGAGATCGATGGTGCCGTGCTTTCCGACCAGTTCGCCAAGTCCTTCGTGGACGACGGCACCCTGCGCGTGGTCCGTTCGCTCACCTTTGACGAGGACTACCAGAAGGAGCCCTGCTGCATCCTGGCCTTCAACTCCGACTTCTTCTCCGAGAACCCCGTGACTGCCAAGAAGTTCACCCGCGCCTTCCGCAAGGCGAGCCTCTGGATCAACGAGAACAAGTCCGAGGCCCTCGACCTCATGTTCGAGAACAACTGGGCATCCGGCGACAAGCAGGCCGCGCTCGAGATCATCCAGGACTTCAACTACGACATGTCCGAGGAGAGGACGAGCACCGCGCTCAAGTCCATCATCGAGGACTACAAGGAGTACGGCATCATCGACTCCACCGACGACGCCGACACCATCCTCGGCAAGGTTTGGGCGCCGGTTCTGGGCGACGAGGCCTAAGCTATAGGGGAACGGTGGGCCCGGGCCGGGGAGCCTGAGCCCACCTTTGTCATATTCGGGGAATCTAGCAGGGGAGCATTGCCATGGGCGACACAGAGCAGCAGCTGCCGCGCACGTTCGAGGAGTTCAACGAGCAGCGCAAGGCGGCCTTCATCCGCGTGAAGGACTTCAAGCAGGCGGGCAACAGGCTCGTCGGCTTTCTGTGCAGCTACACCCCGCTCGAGATCGTGGACGCCGCCGGCGCCTCCGCGGTGGGGCTCTGCGGCACCTCGGACGAGGTGATCCCCGAGGCCGAGAAGGTGCTGCCGGCCAACCTCTGCCCGCTCATCAAGTCCACCTACGGCTTTGCCTACTCGCAGAAGTGCCCCTTCACCTACTTCAGCGACCTCATCATCGGCGAGACCACCTGCGACGGCAAGAAGAAGATGTACGAGCTGCTCGCAGACCTCAAGCCCACGCACATCCTGCACCTGCCCCAGAGCCGCGACCGCGAGTACGAGCGTGCCGGCTGGCGCGAGGAGTGCCGCCTTCTGAAGGAGCACCTGGAGGAGCTCTACGGCATCACTATCACCGACGACGACCTGCGCGCCGCGGTGCGCCGCCGCAACCGCCTGCGCGCCGCGCAACTCTCCATGTTTGAGCTGCAGGCCCAGCAACCTCCCGTGATGGGCGGCGTCGAGCTTATGAGCACGATGTTCGCCGGCACCTTCAACTTCGACATGGACAACTTCGCCAGCCAGATCGAGCAGACGGTGGCCGCCCGCAAGGCCGCCTACGAGGCAGGCGAGCGTCCCATCAGCGCAGACGCCAAGCGCATCCTCATCACGGGCTGCCCGGTTGGCGGCGTCATCAACAAGATTGGCAAGACCATCGAGGAAAACGGCGGCACCGTGGTCTGCATGGACGACTGCTCCGGCGAACGCACGGCCCGCATGATGATTGACGGGGACGCCGACGACATCCTCGGCGCCATCGCCGACCGCTACCTCGAGATCAACTGCTCGGTCATGACGCCCAACGAGGGTCGCATGGACAACACGCTCGCCATGTGCGAGAAGTACCATGTGGACGGCGTGGTGGAGAGCGTCCTCACGGCCTGCCACACCTTCAATGTCGAGAGCGCCAAGATGCAGGCGGCCGTCGAGGGCGCGGGCATCCCGTACATGAAGATCGAGACCGACTACAGCGCGGGCGACCAGGGCCAGATCGACACCCGCATCGCGGCCTTCATCGAGACGCTGTAGGGCTGAAGGAACGAGGAAGATGGCAGTTGGCGTTGGCATAGACATAGGCTCCACCGCGACCAAGGTCGTGGCGCTGGAGGCCGACGGCAAGGTGCTGCTCGAGCGGGTCATGCCGACGGGCTTCTCGAGCGTGGACGCCGCCGAGCGCGCCAAGGAAGCGCTGGCAGCAGCTGGCGTCGACGTGGACGACGAAACCACGCGCGTGGTGGCCACGGGCTACGGCCGCGTGTCGGTGCCGTACGCCAACAAGGTCGTGACCGAGATCACCTGTCACGGCATCGGCGCCGTGAGCCTGTTTGGCCCCGAGGGCACGGTCATCGACGTGGGCGGCCAGGACACCAAGGTCATACAGCTGCGTGGCGGTCGCGTGGCCAAGTTTGCGATGAACGACAAATGCGCCGCAGGTACGGGCCGCTTTCTTGAGGTCATGGCCGACAAGCTCGGCGTCTCCCAGGAAGAGCTGGCCCTCCTGGCCGCAGCGGGCGACGGCGTCACCATCTCCAGCATGTGCACCGTATTTGCCGAAAGCGAGGTCATCAGCCTCGTGGGTAGGGGAGAGCGGCGCGAGAACATCGCCCATGGCATCATCGAAAGCGTGGTCTCCCGCGTGGCCGCGCTTGCCGGCCAGGGCAGCGCCGAGCCGTACTTCCTCACAGGCGGCCTTTGCGAGAACGCCTACTTTGTCGAGCGCCTTGGCGCCAAGCTCGGCGCGCCTGTGGCGACCTGCCCCGAGGCCCGCTTTGCCGGCGCCCTCGGTGCGGCGCTCAAGGCACTCGAGCTCAAGTAAGCGCAGGTAGAAGGGATTTCCAGCATGGACATGACCGGAGTGAAGCTCACCGAGCTCGTGGAGGCGGCCGGATGCGCCGCCAAGCTGGCGCCCGGATACCTCTCGCAGGTGCTCTCTGAGCTTCCCCGACTGAGCGACGAGCGTCTCCTCGTAGGCTTTGACTCCTCGGATGACGCCTACGTCTATGACCTGGGTGACGGCCGCGGTTTGGTGGGCACCACCGACTTCTTCCCGCCCATGGTGGACGACCCCTTCCTCTTCGGCCAGGTGGCCGCCGCCAACGCCCTCTCCGACGTCTGGGCCATGGGAGGTCGTCCCGCGCTCGCCCTCAACCTGCTGTGCTTCCCCAACTGCCTGGGCATCGAGGTGGCCGGCCAGATCCTGGCGGGCGGTGCCGACAAGTGCCGCGAGGCCGGCGTCATCGTGGCCGGCGGGCACTCCATCAACGACCACGAGCCCAAGTTCGGCCTTGCGGTGACGGGCTTCGTGGACCTCAGCCATCTGCTGGCCAACGGCACCGCCCGTGAGGCCGACGCGCTGGTGCTCTCCAAGGCCC
>CAVHKV010000074.1:1207-10335 GCA_963636635.1 uncultured Bacteroidales bacterium | reverse complement strand
CTTCCTGCTGGATGCCGAGGATGAGCCTGTGGTTGACGAGGCCGCCGGTGACGTTCTCGAGCAGTTCGTCGTTGAGCTGGTTCGTGTTCTTCTCGGTCATGGTGACCTCCCAAATTGCTGGTTGCGCGGCCTCTAGGATAACGCTTGCCGCCTTGCGTCCCCGTTAGCGGAGCAAATTGGCGTTGGCGGCCGTGGCGTCCTCCAGGAGGGTGGCGTTGTCCGCGAGCGTCGCGTTGGCGGCAAGCGTCGAGTTGGCGGCGAGAGAGGCGTTGTCCGCGAGCGTGGAGTTGCTCATGAGCCTCTCGGTGGAAAGCAGGGCGTCGCTGCTCTGGAGCGCTTCGTCGTGCTCGAGCAGGAGGTTCTCGTTGAGCAGGCCGCCGTTGACGTCGTTGAGCTGGACATCGTTGAGCTGGGTGTTCTTCTCGGTCATGATTGCCCTCCCTATTGGAGTTTGATGGATGTGTTGTCGTACGTTCTTGCTAAAGGGCGCACCTGGCCTGGGCGGCCGTGGCGTTTGCGGCGAGCGAGGCATTGTCCGTGAGCGTCGCGTTTGCGGCGAGCGAGGCATTGTCCGTGAGCGTCGCGTTGTCGGCAAGCGTGGCGTTGTCCGCCAGCGTCGCATTGTCCGCGAGCATGACGTTTGCACCCTGCAGCTCGGTGGAGCGGAGCCTCGGACCCTCGGGGTCGCCGTCGAGGATCAGGGGGTTGGTGAGGAGGCCGCCGTTGACTTCGTCAAGCTGGGCATCGTTGAGCTGCTGCATGGTCTTCTCGGTCATTTTTGCCCTCCTTATTTGGTTTTCCATTTGGGATGCATAGTCTGTATACCCTCTCGCCGCGAATATGACACGCCAATTCGAGTTTTTTGGAAATTTCTTTTTGAGGAAGCTGTAACAAAGCATCTAGCTGGTGTTTTGGCACCAATAAGTTTTGGTGAGCGTGATTTCGTGCTTCCCGTTCGCTTTGGCTTTGTGTGCGAGCGAGCCTCCCTGCTTTATGTATGGCCGCAAACGCTGCCGGGCGACTTGCGGGAAGGGGCGTGCGACCGTGTGCAAAGAGGGCGCTCCGCCCCTCCGCCCGGCGCCGGCTTGCATGCCGCACATCTGCCCCAAAGTGCACTGCCGGCTTGCGTGCCGCACATCTGCCCCAGAGTGCACTGCCGGCTTGCATGCCGCGCATCTGCCCCAAACCGCGCCGCGCACCCGCCTCAAAGCGCCACGCGTCCGCCCCAGAGCATGCAACGCGCCTGTCCCAGAGCGGGCTACGGCCGGTGCTTCGCCGCGCGCCAGCAAAGCCACGCGAAGCCTCCCGGCCCGTGCCTCGTTGTTCGCGTGAAACGCGCGCGTGCGTGCTACGCTTATCGCCTATGCGGCCTTGCCGCCCCACCTGGTAGAAAGGATGGCGCCCATGCCTATGTCTGATATCGAGATTGCCCAAAACGCCGAGGTATGGCCCATCAAGCGCGTCGCTGAGGGGTTAGGCCTCACCGACGAGGAGCTCGTGCCCTACGGCCACTACATGGCCAAGGTCGACGTCACCAAGGTGAGCGACAAGCCGCGCCGCGCCAAGCTCGTCCTGGTGACGGCCATCAACCCCACGCCGGCCGGCGAGGGCAAGACCACCACCTCGGTGGGCCTGGCAGACGCCCTCAACCGCATGGGCAAGAACGCCGTGCTGGCCCTGCGCGAGCCGAGCCTCGGCCCCGTCTTTGGCATCAAGGGCGGCGCGGCCGGCGGCGGCTATGCCCAGGTGGTTCCCATGGAGAACATCAACCTGCACTTCACGGGCGACTTCCACGCCATCGGCGCTGCCAACAACCTGCTTGCCGCCATGCTCGACAACCACATCAAGCAGGGCAATGAGCTCGGTATCGACCTGCGTCGCATCACCTGGAAGCGCGTGGTGGACATGAACGACCGCCAGCTGCGTCACATCGTGTGCGGCATGGGCGGCGTGGCCAACGGCATGCCGCGCGAGGACGGCTTTGACATCACGGTGGCCTCCGAGGTCATGGCCGTGTTCTGCCTGGCCACCTCCATCGCCGACCTCAAGGAGCGCCTGGGCCGCATCGTGGTGGGCTACACGTACGACCAGCGCCCCGTCACCGCCCACGACCTGCACGCCGAGGGAGCCATGACGGCCCTGCTCAAGGACGCCATCTCGCCCAACCTCGTCCAGACGCTCGAGCACACGCCGGCCTTTGTGCACGGCGGTCCCTTTGCCAACATCGCCCATGGCTGCAACTCCGTGATGGCCACCGACACCGCCATGAAGCTCGGCGACTACGTGGTCACCGAGGCGGGCTTTGGTGCCGACCTGGGCGCCGAGAAGTTCTGCGACATCAAGTGCCGCATGGCCGGCCTTGAGCCCGACGCCTGCGTGGTGGTTGCCACGGTGCGCGCCCTCAAGCACAACGGCGGCGTTGCCAAGGCGGACCTGGGTGCCGAGAACCTCGAGGCCCTCGAGGCCGGCATGCCCAACCTGCTGCGCCACGTCACCAACATGCGCGAGGTCTTTGGCCTGCCCGTGGTGGTGGCCATCAACGCCTTCCCAACCGACACCCCCGCCGAGCTGGCCCTCGTTGAGGCCAAGTGCAACGAGCTCGGCGTGAACGTGGCGCTCTCCGAGGTGTGGGCCAAGGGCGGCGAGGGCGGCCTGGCCCTGGCCGAGCAGGTGGTGCGCCTGTGCGAGGAGCCCAGCAGCTTCACCTACGCCTACGAGCCGGACGGCATCGCCGAGACCATCGAGGCCATCGCCACCCGCGTCTACCACGCCGACGGCGTGGACTTTACGCCGGCCGCCAAGAAGCAGATTGCCCAGCTCACCGACCAGGGCTTCACCAACATGCCCGTGTGCATGGCCAAGACCCAGTACTCCTTCACCGACAACGCCAAGCGCCTCGGCGCGCCCGAGGGCTTCCGCATCACGGTGAGAAACGTCAAGGTCGCGGCCGGTGCCGGCTTTGTGGTGGCTCTCACCGGCGACATCATGACCATGCCGGGCCTGCCCAAGCGCCCGGCCGCCGAGAACATCGACGTGGACGACCAGGGCCGCATCACGGGCCTCTTCTAGGATTTGCGCATGCTTGAGTTTTTGAAGAAGGGCAAGGCGGCGGAGTCCGAGGGCTTGCGGGAGCTGGTTGCGGACGAGGTCGCTGCGACCGTGGCGCCTTCGGCTGAGGTTGCTGTGCCTGTGGCGGTTTCCGCCGACGTTGCCGGCGCCGTTGACGTGTCTGCGACTGCTTCGGCCGACGTTGCTGATGCCGTTGCCGCGTCAGCGGCCTTGACTGACGTTGCTGACGCCTCGACCACTGCCGCCGCCGGCGCCACGCCCGGCGCCGAGCCGGCCGCCGGCCCCGGCACCAATCTCGACACCTCCATGGTGGAGAAGAGCTGCCGCGAGTTCTCCGAGCGCCTCGCCGCCCACGAGCCCATTCCCGGCGGCGGCGGCGCCTCGGCCTACGTGGGGGCGCTCGGCACGGCGCTGTGCACCATGGTGTGCCACTACACCAAGGGCAAGCCCGCCTACGCCGCCTACGACGAGCGCACCGCGCACACCATCGCGGCCACGGGCCGCATCCGTCACGAGCTGCTGAAGCTCGTGGACGAGGACGCCCGCGCGTACGAGTGCGTCACGCGCGCCTACGCCCTGCCGAGAACCGACCCGGGCCGCCCCGCCGCCGTGGAGCACGCACTGCACACTGCGGCCATCCCGCCCTACCGCATCATGGTGGCCTGCGCTCGCTCGCTGGCCCTGTTGGAGGAGCTGGGCGACCACGTCTCTAAGCTGCTCATCTCCGACGTGGCCTGCGGCGCCCTCATGTGCCGCGCGGCCCTGCAGTCGGCGAGCCTCACGCTCTACGCAAACACCACCGCCATGGCCGACCGCGAGTGCGCCCGCGAGCTCGAGGCCGAGTGCGACTCGCTGCTGGCCACCTGGCTTCCGCGCGCCGACGCGCTGGCGCAGACAGCGGCCCGCGCGGTGAGGGGAAAGGACTAGCATGGCCGAGCTTTTGCTCAAGGGCGCTCCCGCCGCCGCCTCGCTCACCCAATACAGCGCAGCTCAGGCGGCCGGTTTGGCCGAGCGGGGCGTGGTGCCCACGCTCGCGGTCATCCGCGTGGGGGCGCGCGAGGACGACCTCTCCTACGAGCGCGGCCTCACCAAGCGCGCCGAGAAGGCCGGCGTGGCCGTTCGCGTGACCGAGCTGCCTGCGGATTGCACGCAAGACCAGCTCATGGCCGCCATCGAGGCCGCCAACGAAAACGACGAGGTCCACGGCATCCTGATGTTCCGCCCGCTGCCGGCCCAGCTCGACGAGGCTGCGGCCTGCGCGGCCATCAACCCTGCCAAGGACGTGGACTGCGCGAGCCCCGCGAGCCTGGCGCGCGTCTTCTGTGGCGAGCGCGAGGGCTTTGCCCCCTGCACGGCCGACGCCGTGGTCGCCCTGCTCAGGTACTACGATGTTCCACTAGCCGGCGCCAACGTCTGCGTGGTGGGCCGCTCGCTGGTGATTGGCAGGCCGGTTGCCATGCTGCTGCTTGCCCAGGACGCCACCGTGACCATCTGCCACAGCAAGACGGCGGACCTTGCAGCCCGCTGCCGCGAGGCCGACGTGCTCGTGGTGGCCACCGGGCGTCCCGGCACCGTCGGCGCCGAGTGCGTGCGTGCCGGCCAGACCGTGGTGGACGTGGGCATCAACTGGGACGCGCAGGCCGGCAAGCTCGTGGGCGACGTTGACTTTGCCGCCGCCGAACCCGTCGTGCGCGCCATCACGCCCGTTCCCGGCGGCGTGGGCTCGCTTACCACCGCCGTCCTCATGAACCATGTTGTACAAGCTGCAGAAAGGGCGCTTGCATGAAGTTGACCGAGAAAACCTCCTCGTCGTATAGCGGGGCGATGACGCCTGCCTCCATCGAGCTCAAGGCCGAGCGCGTCGCCGCAACAAAGGCCGGAACGGACGCCGCGGCGGCCTTCTCGCTCGCCATACTCGCGGGCTTGTTCGTGGCGATGGGCGCCACCTTCATGCTCGTGGTCAAGTGCGACTCGTCGCTGCCCTTCGCGGCCACGCAGCTTCTGGGAGGCTTTGCCTTCACCTTGGGGCTCTTCCTCATCCTTGCGGCGGGCGCCGAGCTCTTCACCGGCAACTGCCTCATGGTCATGGGCCCGCTCTCGTCCCGCTTTGGCTGGGGCGGCCTCCTGAAGAGCTGGGGCATCGTCATCCTCGGCAACTTCGCCGGCAGCGTGCTCGCGGCCGCGCTTCTCATGGGGGCAGACACCGCGTCCATGAACGGCGGGGCGCTCGCCCAGGCCGCGGTGGCGGTGGCAACCACCAAGACGGGCCTTCCCTGGGCCACGGTCTTCTTCCGCGCCATCCTCTGCAACGTTCTCGTGTGCCTCGCCGTGTGGTGCGGGCACGCCTCCACCAACGTGGCCGACAAGTTCTTTGCCGCGCTGCTGCCCGTCATGGCCTTCATGGGCGCCGGCTTTGAGCACTGCGTGGCCAATATGTTCTTCTTGCCCTACGCCCTCATGCTGCAGGCCGCTGGCGTTGCCGGCGGCGTGACCGTGGCCGGCGTGTGCACCAACCTGTCGGCCGCCATCCTCGGCAACGCGGTGGGCGGCTGCGTCCTTGGCGCCGTGTACTGGTTTGTGTACGGGCGCAAGAGGGGAGAGGAGTAGGCGATGGCAAACGACATCGACAAGCCCCGCGCGGAGGCGGCCGTCCGCGAGCTGCTCATCGCCATCGGCGAGGACCCGGACCGCCCCGGCCTCGTGGACACGCCGGACCGCGTGGCCCGCGCCTGCGAGGAGCTGTTCGGCGGCCTTTCCGACGACCCGGCCCGCCACCTGCGCAAGCAGTTCCACGAGGAGGGCAACGAGGAGCTCGTCGTGGTGCGCGACATCCCCTTCCACTCCATGTGCGAGCACCACCTGCTGCCCTTTATCGGCCGCGCCCACGTGGCCTACATCCCGCGCGACGGCCGCATCACCGGCCTTTCCAAGATCGCCCGCTGCGTGGCGGGCTACGCCGCGCGCCCGCAGCTGCAGGAGCGCCTCACCGGCCAGATCGCCGACGCCATGCTGGCCGAGCTCGACCCCAAGGGCGTGCTGGTGGTGATTGAGGCCGAGCACACCTGCATGACCATGCGCGGCATCCGTGCCGCCGGCGCCACCACGGTCACGAGCGCCGTCCGCGGCATCCTGCGCGACGAAGCCTCCCGCAAGGAGGCCCTGAGCCTGCTGCACGTGAGCGCGTAGAGGCTGCTAGGGGCGCTTGCGCTGGCGCGGGCGCGGGCGTGGCGGCCGGGCGTTGGCGCGCGCATGGTGCCGGGAGCTGCTGGTCGCAGCCATGCCCCTTTGTCCTGCTTGCCCGCGCCCCAAAGGCAACCCCTATCTCTCGTAACTTCCCGCCCGGCGCTTGCCGGGCCCTTTGTAAGGAGCGTCCATGAGCGAAACGAGTCGCAGCTGGGAGGCGCCCTTCTCGGCGCCCGAGCTCACCTATAAGCAGGCCGAGGCCATGGCCCACGACACGGGCTTCTTTGGCAACACGGGAGACCCGCTGCTGGAGACCGTGGTGGACATGCTGGACGAGCTGGGCCGCCCCGACGCCGCCTTTGACGTGGTGCAGGTTGCCGGCACCAACGGCAAGACCTCCACGAGCCGCTACACCGCCGCCATCCTTAACGGCCAGGGCGTGAGCTGCGCGCTCTACACCTCGCCCGAGCTGGTTGAGATGCGCGAGCGCATGGAGGTGGACGGCGCACCCGTGAGCCGCGAGGCCTTCGCCCATGGCATCTCGCTTGCTGCCGAGGCGGGCCGTCGCGTCAACGCCGCCCGTGAGCAGGCGGGGGAGAAGCCCTATCGCGTCACCGAGTTCGACCTGCTCACTGTGGCCGCCTGTGTGGTCTTTGCGCAAGCCGGCGTTGACGCGGCCGTGCTCGAGGTGGGCCTGGGCGGCCGCTGGGACGCCACGAGCGCCGCGCGCCCCGTGGCCACCTGCGTCACCGGCATCGGGCTTGACCACTGCCGCATCCTGGGCAACACCTTGGAGGAGATTGCCGCCGAGAAGGCCGCCGTCATCAAGGCTGGTCAAGCTTGCGTGCTGGGCGTTGGCACCTGGGCGCCCTCATCGGTGGAGGACGTGTTCCTGGCGCGTTGTGCCGAGCAGGGCGTGGAGCCCGTGCTGCTGCGCCCGCTCAACGTGGCCGACGCACCAGGCGAGCTTGAGGCCGGCACCACTCGAGAGCATTCCGAGCTTGCTCGCGCGAGCTACGCAATCGAGATGCGCCCGGCCGCCCTTGGCGAGCTGCTCGCCCTGGACGTCTTCACGCCACGTGCCACCTACGAGGGGCTTTGCGCCATCAAGCCCGCCTACCAGGCCGCAAACATCGCCTGCGCCGTAACGCTCGCCGAGGCCTACCTCGGCCACGAGCTTGAGGGAGAGCCCCTGCGCGCTAGCGTCGTCTCCTGCCCCACGCCGGGACGCTTCGACGCACTTACCCCGGTTTGCGGTGCTTCCGCTCAAGCTGACCCGTCTGGAAAGACGAGCGCTGAGAGTGCCGCGGTGAATCCCGTCTGCGCCGTGGGGGAGCCTTCTGGCGCCAGCGCTGCCTTTGGCTCGGCGCCCACCCCGCTCCACCTCATCGACGCGGCGCACAACCCGCAGTCCGTCCGTGCCTTCATGGCCTCGCTTGCCGAGCAGGAGCCGCAGGTGGCCGAACGTCCTGCGCTTCTGTGCGCCGTGCTGGCCGACAAGGACGTGGACGGCGTGGTGGACCTGCTCGCCCACGAGTTCCCGCGCGTCTACGTCACGGCTACCTCGAGCGACCGTGCCCTGCCGGCGGCGGAGCTCGCCGAGCGCTTCCGCGAGAAGGGCGTAGAGCCTGCGGCCGTCTTCGCCACGATTGACGAGGCCTGCACGGCGCTGGCTGCCCAGCCCTACGCGGCCGTTGGCTCCATCACCCTCGCCGGCGAGGTTGCTGCCTTTCACCGCAGGTAAGACGCTTTCCCTCGCTCGGGCGCCACTCACGACGCTTGGGGCTGGCGCGTTCGCATCGAGTCCCTGCGTCGCCGGGCCTCAACGCGCCGGCACCGCCGGGCCGCGCTCAACGGCCCTCGCGTTTCTCCGACTCGCCGCCCGGCGCGCCCCATGTGCCCACCGCGTGGGCATTGGGTCTTTCGCTACGTGCCCAGGCGGGTTGCTGGTACAATCCCTTGAGTTATGACGCGCGCCGGCTCGTGGCGTGCTGATGAAGAAGGAGCTCTCACCTATGTCTGACCTTATCGATCAGCTGCTTACGCCCGAGGTTCGCATGGTGCTCTACCTCATGCTTGCCTGCGTTGTCATGCTCTACGTGCTTTCCATCGTCTACGTCATCCGTGACGCCCAGCGCCGTGGCGCCGAGCCCTGGTGGCTCTGGGCGATCATCAGCGTGATCCCCATCGTGGGCCTGCTCGCCTACGTCATCCTGCGCCCGAGCTCCTACCTCGTCGATCGTGAGGAGCAGGACCTCGACATCGCCCTGCGCGAGCACCAGCTTTCGCACTACGGCATCTGCCCCAAGTGCGCCACGCCCATCGACAAGGACTTCATCGTCTGCCCCAACTGCAACACCCAGGTGCGCAACGTCTGCCCGACCTGCCACCGCCCCCTCAACGCCGACTGGAAGGTCTGCCCCTACTGCCGCACCCGCATCCAGTAGGACGCGCAACACCCAAGCAGCCAAGAGCCCCGTTCCAGCGGGGCTCTTTTCGTATGGGGCGGTTTTCCACTTCGTTTGGGGGTCTGGCTGTACGCATGGCTATCAACCATGCGGCGAACGTTCCTTTACTGCCGCATGGTTGGCCTCGTCCTTTCAAAGGCCGCACACAAACGGTCACCGTGAGGATGCATGCGGCCGGTCACCACGTCGCAGGCGGTCCGGAGTTGCCGGACACCCCCTCCCGCATAGTTGCTATGGGGCTTTCTGCTTCATTTGGGGCCTGGCTGGTTGCATGGCCATCCTGGCATGCGGTGGGCTTTCCTTTGCCGTTGCTTGGCTTTCCGAGGGCGCGCGCAGCTGGCCGGCGCGGCGCAAGCGGCTCGGGGTACCGGACACCCCCCCCACGCATAGTTGCCTGCGTGTAAGAAA
>CAVHKV010000074.1:0-1197 GCA_963636635.1 uncultured Bacteroidales bacterium | reverse complement strand
GGGCTTTCCTTTGCCGCCGTTCGGCTTTCCGAGGGCGCGCGCAGCTGACCGGCGCGGTGCAAGTGGCTCGGAGCTGCCGGGCACCCCCCCCACGCATGGTTGCCTGCGTGTAAGAAAGCGCCCGTCAGCCGTGCGGGGGCGGGCGCTTTGTGGTAAACCATAGGCACTGCAACCACGCGAAAGGCTCGTTTCCATGCAGCACCTGCTCTGCCAGAGCGCCACAACCAAGACTATCTAGGCGTCTGCCCCGTCCGGGCCGCGTGGCCCGTCCGGCAGGCGCCTCATATTCGCCCAGCTCGCCCATGGCGTGCGGGCGTTTTCTATGTCGAGTACACTACCCCTTGCTCACAAGCCATTCGGAAGAGGTTTCCCAATGAAGGTTCTTTACAACGACGGTCACGTTGACGAGTGCCCCGCGGACGAGGAGCTCCACGTCATCCGCCACTCCGCGGCCCACATCATGGCCCAGGCCATCAAGCGTCTCTACCCCGAGGCCGACTTTGCCTACGGCCCCGCCACCGACAACGGCTTCTACTACGACGTCGACCTCGGCGACAAGAAGATCAGCGAGGAGGACTTCGCCGCCATCGAGGCCGAGATGAAGAAGATCTGCAAGGAGAACCTCAAGTTCACCGTCTTTGAGAAGCCCCGCGCCGAGGCCATTGCCCTCATGGAGGAGCGCGGCGAGAAGTACAAGGTGGAGCACATCGGCGACCTCGCCGATGACGCCCGCATCACCTTCTACCAGCAGGGCGAGTACATCGACATGTGCGTGGGCCCGCACCTTTGCTACACCAAGGCGCTCAAGGCCTTCAAGCTCACCGGCGTCTCCGGCGCCTACTGGAAGGGCGACAAGGACAACAAGATGCTCACCCGCATCAACGGCATCGCCTTTGCCACCAAGGACGAGCTCGAGGAGCACCTGCGCCTGGTTGAGGAGGCCAAGAAGCGCGACCACCGCAAGATCGGCCGCGAGATGGACCTCTTCATGATGCGCGACGAGGCCCCCGGCTTCCCGTTCTTCCTGCCCAACGGCATGATCCTCAAGAACACCCTGCTCGACTACTGGCGCGAGATTCACCACAAGGCCGGCTACGTCGAGATTTCCACGCCGCTCATCATGAACAAGCAGCTCTGGAAGACCTCCGGCCACTGGGACCACTACAAGGACAACATGTACTCCACCCTCATCGACGA
>CAVHKV010000073.1:0-6527 GCA_963636635.1 uncultured Bacteroidales bacterium | reverse complement strand
AAAACCTTGCCTACGCCTCGGCCATCCGCTCGGCCTACCCGCGCGCCCGCGTGGTGTCCATCGACGCGGAGAAGGCCCGCAAGCTCCCCGGCGTGCTCGCCGTGTTCACGGCCGCAGACGTTCCCGTGAACCAGGTGGGCCACCTCATCCAGGACTGGGACGTCATGATCGCCGAGGGCGACGTCACGCGCTGCGTGGGCGACGCCATCGCGCTCGTGGTGGCCAAGGACCGCGCAACGGTGGCCAAGGCCAAGAAGCTCGTGAAGGTCACCTACGAGCAGCTCGAGCCCGTCCGCGACATCGACGAGGCAATGGCGTCCGGCGCCCCGCTCATCCACGAGAGCTTCGAGGCCTTCGGCAACCACGTGGTGCTGCAGAACAACATCTGCCAGCAGCGCCACGTCACGCGCGGCGACGCCAAGACGGCCCTTGCCAACAGCGCCTTCACGGCCACCGAGACCTTCACCACGCCCTTCACCGAGCACGCCTTCCTCGAGCCCGAGTGCGCCGTGGCCGCCCCCTACAAGAACGGGGTCAAGATCTGGTCCACCGACCAGGGCGCCTACGACACGCGCAAGGAATGCGCGCACATGTTCGGCTGGGACAACGAGAAGGATCGCGTGGTGGTGGAGACCATGCTCGTGGGCGGCGGCTTTGGCGGCAAGGAGGACGTCTCGGTGCAGCACCTGGCCGCGCTTGCCGCCTACAAGCTGGGCGTTCCCGTGAAGTGCTGGCTCACCCGTGCCGAGTCGCTCGCCTTCCACCCCAAGCGCCACTACATGCGCGGCACCTTCACGCTCGGCTGCGACGAGCAGGGCAACTTCACCGCACTGGATTGCGAGATCAACTTTGACACGGGCGCCTACGCGAGCCTCTGCGGGCCGGTGCTCGAGCGCGCCTGCACGCACTCGGTGGGCCCCTACAAGTACCAGAACACCGACATCCGCGGCTTTGGCTACTACACCAACAACCCGCCGGCCGGCGCCTTCCGCGGCTTCGGCGTGTGCCAGAGCGAGTTCGCCCTCGAGAGCCTCATCGACGTGCTCGCCGAGAAGGTGGGCCTCGACCCCTGGGAGATCCGCTTCCGCAACGCCATCGAGCCGGGCGAGGTCCTGCCCAACGGCCAGATCGCCGATTGCTCCACGGCCCTCAAGGAGTGCCTGCTGGCCGTGAAGGACCACTACTACGAGCACCAGGGCCGCGCCGGCATCGCCTGCTCCATGAAGAACGCCGGCGTGGGCGTGGGCCTGCCCGACGCGGGCCGCTGCAACATCCGCGTGGAGGACGGCGTGGCCGTGATCTACGCCGCCACCTCAGACATCGGACAGGGCTGCAACACCGTCTTCATCCAGAACGTCTCCGAGGCCTGCGGTCTTCCCAAGCGTTGCATCGCCAACGGCGAGTGCTCCACGGAAAACGCGCCCGACTCGGGCACCACCTCGGGCTCGCGCCAGACCGTCGTCACCGGCGAGGCCGTGCGCGGCGCGGCGTTCTTGCTGCGAGACGCCATGCTTGCCGTGGAGCGCGGCGAGGAGGTGCCGGCCGGGCAGGTCCGCGCCGGCGGCGACGGCAAGACCTTCACCTTCGAGGACGGACGCCAGTTCAGCGTGCCGGCCGAGCAACTCACGCCCGGCCACGCCGCCACGGCCAAGGACCCGGTGGCCGCGCTCGCCGCGCTCGAGGGCCACGAGTTCTACTACGAGTACCTCGAGCCCACCGACAAGCTGGGCGCGGACGTCCCCAACGCCAAGAGCCACATCTGCTACGGCTTCGCCGCCCACGTCTGCATCCTGGACGAGGAGGGCCGCGCCGTCGAGTTCTACGCGGCGCACGACTCGGGCCGCGTCATCAACCCCATCGCCATCCAGGGCCAGATCGAGGGCGGCGTGCTCATGGGCATGGGCTACGCGCTTACCGAAGACTACCCGCGCACGGATTGCGTGCCCACCGCCAAGTACGGCACGCTCGGGCTCTTCCGCGCAGACGAGATTCCGCTCATCCACGCCATCTACGTGGAGAAGGACGAGCAGCTGCCCGTCGCCTACGGTGGCAAGGGCATCGGCGAGATCGCCACGATCCCGGCCGCGCCCGCCGTGCAGAACGCCTACCACGCGCTTGACGGCAAGCTCAGGCCGAGCCTGCCCATGCAAGACACCTACTACAGCCACAGGAGGGGGAGGGACTAGTTTGATTCCTAAAAATCCCGCTCCTGCTCGTGGTCCGGGATTTTGACGCGGACGTGCCGCCCAAGCTGCGCATCCAGACTTTTAATTAGCCTGCCTGCCTGCTTGTGGTAACCCGGGCGCACGTTTTCGTTAATGCGATTGTCACGGTTGTCGGGTTACTCTGGTATGCATCGTATCGGGAGGGCGATGCGGGTACGCCCAACATGAGCAAGGCCTTCGCCGCGTTAGAGGCAAGACGAGCCCGCTTGGGCGGCGAGGGACAGTCGAGGGGAGGGCACCGGCTTTTCCGGTGCATAGGCGGGGAACGTTGAAAGGTGGTACATATGGCCGAGTTGCTCCGAATGGACAACATCAGCAAGGCCTTCGGTTCTTTCTACGCAAACAAGAACGTGAACCTCGAGATTCAAGAGGGAGAGGTCCACACGCTCTTGGGTGAGAACGGCGCCGGCAAGTCGACGCTCATGAACGTTCTCATCGGGCTGTACCAGCCCACCGAGGGGCAGATCTTCATGCGCGGGCAGGAGGTGCACATCACCAACCCCGGCGTGGCCGTCGAGCACGGCATCGGCATGGTCCACCAGCACTTCATGCTCATCGAGGACATGACGGGCCTGGAGAACATCATCCTGGGCGACAAGCGCCACAACTCGCCGCTGCTCCAGATCGCCGACGACCGCAAGGTCATCGAGGAGCTCATGGACCGCTACGGCATGGAGATCGACCTCGACGAGAAGGTCGGCGAGATGTCAATCGGCATGCAGCAGCGCGTGGAGATCATGAAGGTGCTCTTCCGCGGCGCCGACCTCGTCATCCTGGACGAGCCCACCGCCGTCCTCACGGACCTCGAGGTCGAGGGCCTGTTCGACATCATGCACTCGCTTACCTCCGAGGGTAAGTCCATCGTCTTCATCTCGCACAAGATGCGCGAGGTCATGCGCATCTCTGACCGCGTGACGGTCCTTCGCCGCGGCGAGACCATCGAGACGGTGAAGGTGGCCGACACCACCGAGCAGGAGCTGGCCGACCTCATGATTGGCCAGAAGTTCACCGAGAGCACCTACGAGAAGGTCTCCGACGCCTCCGACGTGGCCTTTGAGCTGCGCGGCGTCTCCTACAAGCCCGAGGTGAAGCACGGCGGCCTCAAGGACGTCAGCCTCACCATCCACAAGGGAGAGATCCTGGGCGTGGCAGGCATCGACGGCAACGGCCAGTCCCAGCTCGCCGCCCTCGTCACCGGCCTCATCAAGCCCGAGAGCGGCGAGGCCATGGGTCTCGACGGCAAGCAGATCGGCCTGTTCAGCCCGAGCGCCTTCATCGACGCCGGCCTCGGCAACATCCCCGAGGACCGCAACAAGATGGGACTTGTGGGTGACATGTCCATCGCCGAGAACCTCGTGCTCAAGGCCACCACGGACGACCGCTTCTCCGCCGGCCACGGCGCCTGGCTCAAGCTCGACGCCATCCGCGAGCACGCCGAGCGCCTGCGCGAGGAGAACGACATCCGCTGCACCTCCGTCAACCAGACGGCCCGCTCGCTTTCCGGCGGCAACCAGCAGAAGGTCATCCTCGCCCGCGAGCTCGACGCCCACCCCAAGCTGCTCGTGGCCGTCTACCCGACCCGCGGCCTCGACATCGGAGCCACCGAGTTCATCCACGACCAGATCATCGCCCAGCGCGACGCCGGTTGTGCGGTGCTGCTGATCTCGGCCGACTTCGACGAGGTCCTGAAGCTCTCCGACCGCATCACGGTGCTCTTCGAGGGCCAGATTATGGGAACCTATCCTGGCGCGAACCCTCCCATCAAGGAGATTTCGCTGGCCATGGCAGGAAAGTAGGAGGGCAGACATCGTGGCAGACAACATCAAGCCCGCCCCCGACCAGGGCAACAGGGAGTCCAAGCGCCAGTGGCGCGCGGGCATGTACTCCGAGGAGCAGCGCGAGAAGCGGCTCATGGTCATCACGCCCATCGTCTCGGTGCTGCTCGCCCTCATCGTGGGCGCCATCATCATCGCCTGCATGGGCAAGAGCCCCGTCCAGGGCTACGCGGCCATGCTCCAGGGCTCGCTGGGCGACGTCAGCAAGCTCGGCAAGACGCTCGAGCGCGCCTGCCCGCTGATCTTCACCGCCCTGGCCGCCGTCTTCGCCTATAAGTGCGGCGTGTTCAACCTGGGCGGCGAGGGCCAGTTCATCATGGGCGCCTCCGCGGCCGCCTACGTGGTCATCACCTTCAACCTCAGCGGCGTGCCGGCCGCGCTCGTGGCCATGGTCGTGGGCATCGTCTTCGGCGGCCTGTGGGCGCTGCTGCCGGGCATCATGAAGATCACCCGTGGCCTCAACGAGATGATCACCACCATCATGTTCAACTACATCGCCCTCTACTTCATGGAGTTCCTCTACAAGAACGTCTACTCCGACGAGGGTCTGCCGCAGACCCCGGCCATGCCCAAGAACGCCCACCTGTTCGACGTGGGTCCCGCCCACGTGGGCGTGCTGCTCGCCATCCTCGTCGGCGTGCTGCTGTGGTACCTCATCTTCCGCACGTCCTTCGGCTTCAAGATCCGCGCCGTGGGCATGAGCCCCGAGGCCGCCAAGGTCAACGGCTTCCCCGTGCGCCTGCTCATCGTGCTCGCCTTCGTCATCTCCGGCGCCGTCGCTGGCCTGGGCGGCGTGGTGGAGCTGTTCGGCAAGACCCCCTTCCGCCTGGCCGACGGCTTTGGCTCCGGCTTTGGCTTTGACGGCGTGGCCATCGCGCTCATCGCCCAGCTCAACCCCATCGCGTCCATCGTCGTCGCCCTGCTGTTCGGCGTGCTCGCCACCGGCGGCACCATGATGCAGTCGGTCATCGGCGTGCCCACGGCCATCGTGGACATCATCCGCGGCCTGATCATCATCTTCGCCGTCGCCGGCATGGCCATGGTGAGGCTCCCGAAGGTCAAGGCCTTCCTGACCTCGCTGCGCAACAAGAACAAGAAAGCTGAGGTGACCGCGTAATGGACTTCATGGTCGCACTCCCCACCATCGTCAGGGCCATGGCCATGGGCGCCGTGCCCATCCTGCTCGCCGCCCTGGGCGAGGTCTTCTCCGAGAGGGCGGGTCTCGTCAACATCGGCCTCGAGGGCATCATGGCCGTCGGCGCCTTCACGGCCTTCGCCGTGGGCAAGGTCACCGGCAACCTCTGGATCGGCCTGCTCGCTGGCATGCTCGCCGGCGTGGCTATCAACATGATCTACGCCTTCTGCACCGTCACCCTGTGCTCTGACCAGGTGGTCACGAGCATGGCCGTCAACATCCTGGCGCCGGCCATCGCGCTGTTCGGCTTCAACCTGTTCGTGGGCTCCAACCCCGACAACGCCACCGGCACCACCATGGCCTCCATCGCCATCCCCGGCCTCTCGAGCATCCCGGTCATCGGCAACGGCCTCTTTAACCAGAGCGCCCTGGCCTACCTGGCCTTCCTGCTCGTGCCTGTGGTGAGCTTCTTCTTCAAGCGCTGCCGCGCCGGCCTCTCCTTCCGCTCCGTGGGCGAGAAGCCCCAGGCGGCCGAGACCCTCGGCATCAACGTCGTGCGCGTGAAGTACGTCGCCTGCATCCTGTGCGGCGCCCTTGCCGCCGCCGGTGGCGCCTTCCTCACCATCTGCTACACGCCCATCTACACCGACGGCATCGTGGCCGGCCGCGGCTTCATCGCCCTGGCGACGGTCATCTTCGGCCGTTGGAGCGCCGTGGGCGTCATGCTCGCGAGCCTGCTCTTTGGCTTCTTCGACGGCGTCAACGTGGCCCTGCAGGCGCAGTTCCAGAGCGCCCCGGTGATGTTCTTCAAGATGATCCCGTACATCTTCACCATCGTGGCCCTGCTGTTCTTTGGCTCCAAGCACGCCGGCCCCAAGGCCAACGGCCAGCCGTACAACCGCGAGAGCCGCTAGGGAATCCGCCGCGAATGCTCCCGGCGCACGTGTTGCGCCTGCGCTGGGGGCATGCGTAAGGCAACTTGCGTTAAGCTAGGTTTTACCGCGGGGCGTCGGCAACCCTTGCCCCGCGTGAGCTCCACCTCCCCGGCAGGGGAGCACTGTATACGGCGGGCCCCATGGCGGCCCGCACAATGGAAAGGGAAGATCTATGGCTAACCTCAACCTCGACCGTCGCCAGTTCATCGGCCTGTCCGGCAGCGCTGCCGCCGCCCTCGCCCTCACCGCCTGCGGTGGCTCCTCCTCCGACTCCTCCAGCTCCTCCGACAGCTCCTCCGACGAGAAGAAGAGCTACAAGGTCGCCATGATCATGAGCGGCACCATTACCGACGGCGGCTGGGACCAGGCCCACTACGAGTCCCTCAAGCGCGCCGTC
>CAVHKV010000072.1:0-2823 GCA_963636635.1 uncultured Bacteroidales bacterium | reverse complement strand
GAGGGCGCCGACATCGTGATCCCCAAGTCCTGGGCCCCCTACGCCGCCATGGAGAAGCGCACCAACCTCTACGCCGAGGGTGACGACGCCGGCATCGCCGCGCTCGAGCAGGAGCTGCTCGCCCAGAACGCCACGCACAAGGATTGGTGCTCCACCACCGAGCTCATGGCCAAGACGGCCAACGGCCAGGACACCATCTTCATGCACCCGCTGCCCGCCGACATCTCCGGTGTCTCCTGCGAGCACGGCGAGGTCATGGCTGACGTCTTCGACATGCACCGCGTGGGCATGTACAAGGAGGCCTCGTACAAGCCCTACGCCATCGCGGCCATGATCTTCCTGCAGAAGGTCGCCGACCCCGTGGCCACGCTCGCCGCGCTCGAGTCTGCCGCAACTCCTCGCTGGTACCAGGCCTAATTGCCCCCGCGGCGGGCTTGGCTCGCCACGAGGCCTGGAGCCGCTGACAACCTGGCCCCCACGTGGGGCCGGCGCCCCGACCTGCTGGCCACATCTCCTCCCGTGGACCGGCTTGCGCTCCCCTTGAGGGAGCACGCCCAAAGCCTTGTGGCCGGCGGGCGGGGCGCGCTTTTTTCCAAGACCGCAAAGCGCCTGATTTTGCGGCCTAGGTGTTGCTTTATCAAAATCCGCCTCAATGGCGGCCGCTGCCCCAGCAGGGGCCTTAGGAATCGGAGACGCAATGTCGAAGCGTATCGTCGTTGCGCTCGGCGGAAACGCCCTCGGAAAGAACCTCCCAGAGCAGGCCATCGCCGTGCGCACCACCAGCCATGCCATCGTTGACCTCATCGAGCAGGGCGACGAGGTGATCGTCGTCCATGGCAACGGCCCGCAGGTGGGCATGATCGCCAACGCGATGACCGAGCTGACGCGTTCCGACCCCGAGAAGTACATTCCCTGCCCGCTCTCCGTCTGCGGCGCCATGAGCCAGGGCTACATCGGCTACGACCTGCAGAACGCCCTGCGCGAGGAGATGGAGCGCCGCGGCATCACCGACAAGGGCGTGGCCACCGTGCTCACCCAGGTCGAGGTAGATCCGGCCGACCCCGCCTTCGAGAACCCCACCAAACCCATCGGCTCGTTCATGAGCGCCGAGGAGGCCGAGGTCCTCAAGCGCGACCGCGGCTACGACTTCATGGAGGACTCCGGCCGAGGCTACCGCCGCGTGGTGGCCTCGCCCAAGCCCAAGCGCATCGTGGAGCTCGACACCATCAGCTCGCTCGTGGCGGCTGATCACGTGGTCATCGCCTGCGGCGGTGGTGGCATCCCGGTGGAGCCCACCGGCGACCACCACCTCAAGGGCGCGGCCGCCGTCATCGACAAGGATTTTGCGGCCGAGCTCCTCGCCGAGTCCCTCGATGCCGACTACCTGGTGATCCTCACCGCGGTGGAGAAGGTTGCCGTGCGTTTTGGCAAGCCGGACGAGCAGTGGCTGGACAGCCTGACGCCCGAGCAGGCCTACGAGCTGGCCGAGGCCGGCGAGTTTGGCAAGGGCTCCATGGAGCCCAAGGTGCTCGCCTGCGCCAAGTTCGCCCAGAGCAAGCCGGGCCGCTCGGCCCTCATCACCCTGCTCGAGAAGGCCAAGGACGGCCTGGACGGCAAGACGGGAACCACCGTAAGGGGCTAAACTTAGGGCATGAGACCAAACGTCCGCACATACCTCGTTGACGACGAGGGCAACCGCGTCTTTGGACCGGGGCCTGCCGAGCTTCTGCGCCGCGTGCGCGAGCACGGCAGCCTCCGGTCTGCTGCCATCAGCATGGGCATGGCCTACACCAAGGCCCTCGCCCTGGTGAAGAACGCCGAGGCGGCGCTGGGCGCGCCGCTCACCACGCGCGTGGTGGGAGGCGCCGGCGGCGGTGGCTCCACGCCCACGCCCGAGGCAGACGCGCTGCTCGCCGCCTACGAGCGCTGGACGGCCTCGGTCAACGCCACCTCGCAGGCGCAGTTCGCCGCCGCCTTTGGCAAGGGCCTTGCGCTGGGCCCCGTGCTTGCGCCCGAGGCCGCAGGCGACAGGCGCATCGGCGTGGGCGTGCTCGCGGCGGGGCATGCCCGCCGCTTTGGCTCAAACAAGCTCGTGGAGCCGCTGCTGGGAGAGGCCGTCCTCAGCCGCACCCTCGGCTGCGTGCCGCTGGGCCTGCCCGTCGTGGTGGCGAGCGCCTCCGACGAGGTGGACGCCCTGGTACGCGGGCGCGGGCTCGACCTCGTGCGCCCGGAGGGGCCTGAGCAGGGCGACTCCGTGCGTGCCCTTGCGGCCTACGCCGCCGCACAGGGCTGGGACGCCTGCCTGTTCGTCCCCGGCGACCAGCCGCTGCTGGAGCGCGAGAGCCTGCAGCTCATCATGGCCGTGGCGGCCTCGCGCCCCGAGGCCGTGGTGCGCCTCTCGTGGCGCGGGCACGCCGCCTCGCCTGCGCTGTTCCCCGCGAGCCTGTTCGGGGCCCTACAAGAGATTTCCGGCGACGTGGGCGGAAGTGCCGTCGCCAGCGACTGCGAGAAGCTGTCTGTCGAGGCCACCTGGCCTTGGGAGCTTTGGGACATCGACACGCCCGACGACCTCAACCGTGCGCGGCAGATCGTCGAGGCGGGCCTTGGTAGAGGAGGGAGTGCTTAGCATGATCATCATCAAGGGTGGCACGCTCGTCACGCCGCAGGGGCTGCGCTTGGCAGACCTCGCGCTCGACGGCGGAAAGGTCGCGGGCATCGCGGCCTCCATCAAGGCCTCGAGCGAAGACGAGGTGTATGACGCGAGCGGATGCTGGGTCTTCCCGGGCTTCATCGACGCGCACACGCACCTGCAGTGCTGGACGG
>CAVHKV010000071.1:0-4806 GCA_963636635.1 uncultured Bacteroidales bacterium | reverse complement strand
GCAAGGCGTGCGGCGCGCGGGGAAGCGTGGCGCACGAAGCAAGCCGCGGCGCGCGGGGAGTGCGCCGCGCAGGCCTTCGGGCCCAAAGGAGAGGAACGCCAATGGCTGGATCCATGCGTGGTGTCTACACCAATCTCACGGCAATTCGCCGCCGCGTCTTTACCGAGGTGGCGCGCATCGCCTACGCGAGCGCCAAGGACCTCCCGGGCGAGGAGAAGCCCGAGGCCGTGAGCCAGCTTCGCCAGCTGCCCTACGACATCATCCCCGGCGACGTGGCCACCTACCGCGAGTCGGTCTTTCTCGAGCGCGCCATCGTGCAGGAGCGCATCCGCCTCGCCATGGGCCTGCCGCTGCAGAACCTCGACAAGCCCGAGAGCGTGACCCACGGCATCCGCAAGGCCGCCGTGCCCGAGACCTACTACGAGCCGCCGCTCATCAACATCATCAAGTTCGCCTGCAACGCCTGCGAGGACAACGTCTACCGCGTGATGCCCAGCGCCTGCCAGGGCTGCCTGGCCCACCCCTGCCGCGAGAGCTGCCCCAAGGGCGCCATCACCTTCAAGGACAAGAAGGCCTTCATCGACCACGAGAAGTGCATCGCCTGCGGACGCTGCGCAAGCGTGTGCCCCTACCACGCCATTCACCATCACGTGCGCCCCTGCGCCGATGCCTGCGGCATGCATGCCATCGGAAGCGACGAGCACGGCCGCGCCCAGATCGACTACGAGAAGTGCGTGAGCTGCGGCCAATGCCTCGTGAACTGCCCCTTCGGCGCCATCGCCGACAAGAGTCAGATCTTCCAGGTCATCCTGGCCATCAACGCCGGCGAGGAGGTCATCGCCGAGGTGGCGCCGGCCTTCGTGGGCCAGTTTGGCGGCAAGGGCAACGTCGAGAAGCTTCGCGAGGCCCTGAAGGAGCTGGGCTTTGCCGGCATGGAGGAGGTGGCCCTGGGCGCCGACCTCTGCACCGTGGAGGAGGCCGAGGACTTCCTCGAGGAGGTGCCCGAGAAGATCCCGTTCATGGGCACCTCGTGCTGCCCGGCCTGGTCGGTCATGGCCAAGAAGGAGTTCCCCGAGCACGCGAACTGCGTCTCCATGGCCCTCACGCCCATGACGCTCACCGCGCGCCTCATCCGCAAGCAGCACCCCGGTGCCAAGATCGTGTTCGTGGGCCCCTGCTCGGCCAAGAAGCTCGAGGCCATGCGCAAGAGCGTGAAGAGCGAGGTGGACTTCGTCCTTACCTTCGAGGAGCTGGCCGGCATGATGCAGGCCAAGGAGATCGACTACTCCAAGCTCGCCGGCGAGGGCGGCGACTTTGACGTGGCCAGCGCCGACGGCCGTGCCTTCGCCGTGGCGGGCGGCGTGGCAAACGCCGTGGTCAACGCCATCAAGAGCAAGTACCCGGACCGCGAGGTCAACGTGGTGAACGCCGAGGGCTTGGAGGAGTGCCGCAAGATGATGAAGGCGGCCGTGAAGGGCAAGTACGACGGCTACCTGCTCGAGGGCATGGCCTGCCCCGGCGGCTGCGTGGCCGGCGCCGGCACCCTGCAGAGCGTGGCCAAGACGGCCGGCGCGGTGAAGATGTACGCCAAGAAGAGCCCGCGCGCAAAGGCCACCGACAACGAGCTGTGCTCGCTCATTTCCGAGCTGGAGCGCCCCGAGGACGGCAAGGTTGACGAAACCCTCCTCGCCGAGACCGACGAGGCCATGGTCCCCAAGGAGTAGGGGAGCGGGGACGTCGGGTCCCGCGACATAGGCCGGCAAGGCGCCGTCGGGCACATACGCTCGGCGGCGCCTTTCAGTGCCGATGCGGGATTGGCACGCGGGCGCGGCATTGGCTTGGTGTGTTGGAAGACTTTGATTAACGTAATCCCAGCTAGACGGCCTGAGTGTTTGCGAGTTTGCCGCTCCTATCCAAATGGGATGCAGCATGCAGATGCCAATGCGGAAGTGGCATCTGTATGCGGCGGCTGGGATGATACGTCTGCGCGACAACGGACGATGCGTGCCGGTGGCCGGCGCTTTCAGGTGACGTGCCGGTCGGTGGGGATTGTGCGGGCGCGTTGGGCGTACTCTGCCGTAAGGGTATAAGCATCCAAAGCATGCTCGCGCGAGGGAGGACCATGATCACCACCACGCTCACCTATAAGAGTCACGACAACAAGAGCGCCATCCGCGCCCTGCTCTGGGAGCCCGATGGCGCGGTGATGCCGGACTACGTGCCGCGCGCCGTGGTGCAGGTCGTCCACGGCATGGCCGAGCACGTGGAGCGCTACGCCCCCTTTGCCGAGTGGCTCTGCTCGCGCGGCTTTGTGGTCTGCGCCAACGACCACGTGGGCCACGGCAAGAGCGTCGCCTCGGAGGCGGACCTCGGCCACATCCCGCTCAAGGGCGGGGAGGACGTGCTCATCGAGGACGTCCATGCCCTGCGCACCAAGGTCTGCGAGCGCTACCAGGGAGTTCCCTACGTCATCTTTGGCCACTCCATGGGCAGCTTCGTTACGCGCGTGTACCTCACGCGCCACGCCAGCGGCCTTGCCGCGGCCGTGGTCTGCGGCACCGGCCAGCAGCCGAGTCTGCAGTCGCGCGGGGGCAAGCTGCTCACGGGCATCATCGCCCGCCTGCGCGGCGAGCGCCACGTGAGCAAGCTCGTCTGCTCGCAGGGTGTGGGTGCCTACGCCAAGGCCATCAAGGGCGCACGCACCGAGGTGGACTGGATCTGCACCGACCCGGCGGTGGTGGACGAGTACCGAGCGGACCCCTGCTGCGGCCAGGACTTCACCGTGGGCGGCTACCACACGCTGGCTTGTCTGGTGGCGGACGCCACGGACGCCGTGCTTGCGCGCAACGTGCCCTCGGCGCTGCCGATGCTGTTCATCGCTGGCGCTCAGGATCCGGTGGGCGATTGCGGCGAGGGCGTCAAGGCGGCCGTGAGCGAGTACCGCAACGCCGGCGTGCGCGTGGTGGAGCAGATCATCTACGAGGGCGCTCGCCACGAGATTCTCAACGAGCCCATAAAGGAGCAGGTCTACACGGACGTTGAGAACTTCCTCGCACGCCAGGGACTCTAGGCTCCGTCACAGCTAACGCACGTGCGGCCGGCCCTTGCGGTCGGCCGTTCTTGCGAGCGGGGCAAACGGCTTGGACCTGTTCCGCGTCCCGCATGCCCGCCAGCCCATGCCTCGCTCCTGCCCATGGAGCCGCGCGTCCGCGTTCCTTCCCGCCAAGCCGCAAGGCCAAGCCGCGGCCCTAGGTTCCGCCACAGCTAGCGCACGCGCGGCCGACCCTTATGGTCGGCCGTTCTTGTGAGAGGTTCGAGCGGCCATCCCACACGTGGTATTCTTAGCTGCTAGTTGTACGTGCTAGGGGGACGCTGCGGGCCGTGCGCGCCGCACTCTTCCGCCCCTGAGAGGATGGCTTTTCGTGGCAGAGAACACGCCCGCGGCTAACGCCGCCGAGATGCCCAAGACCTACGACCCGGCAGCCGCCGAGCCCGAGCTCATCGACCGTTGGATCGAGGCCGGCTGCTACCAGCGCAACAAGGGCGTCGGTGACTGCACCGTCGTCATCCCGCCGCCCAACGTCACCGGCGTGCTGCACATGGGCCACGCCATGGACGACTCCATCCAGGACACCATCATCCGCTACAACCGCATGCGCGGCCGCTCCACCCGCTGGATCGTGGGCACCGACCACGCCGGCATCGCCACCCAGACCAAGGTGGACAAGAAGCTCAAGGAAGAGGGCATCTCCCGCCTCGAGATCGGTCGCGAGAAGTTCGTGGAGGCCTGCCAGGACTGGCGCCGCGAGTACGGCGGAACCATCATCAAGCAGATCCGCCGCATGGGCTGCTCGGTGGACTTCTCCGACGAGCGCTTCACCATGGACGAGGACTACGCCCAGGCCGTGCGCCGCGTCTTCTGCGACTGGTACCACGACGGCCTGATCTACCGTGGCAAGCGCATCGTCAACTGGTGCCCCAACTGCACCACGGCCATCTCTGACGACGAGGCCGAGTACCAAGACGAGGTCGGCCACCTCTGGCACCTGCGCTACCCGCTCTCCGAGCCGGTGAACGGCCAGGACTACATCGTGGTGGCCACCACCCGCCCCGAGACCATGCTCGGCGACACCGGCGTGGCCGTGAGCCCGTCCGACCCCGAGAAGGCCGCCTTCGTGGGCAAGACCGTGAAGCTGCCCATCGTCGACCGCGAGATCCCCATCTTCTCCGACTACCACGTCAACAAGGACTTCGGCTCCGGCTTCGTGAAGGTGACGCCGGCCCACGACCCCAACGACTACGCCATGGGCCAGGCCCACGACCTGCCGATGATCAACATCTTCGACGAGCACGCGGTGGTCGTGGACGGCTACGGCGAGTTCAGCGGCATGACGCGCGACGAGGCCCGCGAGGCCGTGGTGGCGTGGTTTGAGGAGCACGGCCTGCTCGACCACATCGACGAGCACCAGCACTCCGTGATGCATTGCTACCGCTGCGACTCCAAGCTCGAGCCCTGGCTCTCCGAGCAGTGGTTCGTGGCCGTGGACAAGCTCAAGGGCCCGGCGCTCGAGGCCGTGACCTCGGGCAAGATCAAGTTCCACCCCGCCCGCTGGACCGACACCTACACCACCTGGATGGAGAACCTCAAGGACTGGTGCATCTCGCGCCAGCTGTGGTGGGGCCACCGCATCCCGGTCTTCTACTGCGAGGACTGCGGCTGGACCGACGCCCTCATGGAGGACACCGACGTCTGCCCCAAGTGCGGCGGCCACCACGTGCACCAGGACGAGAACGTGCTCGACACCT
>CAVHKV010000070.1:0-8509 GCA_963636635.1 uncultured Bacteroidales bacterium | reverse complement strand
CTCCGAGGGGCTCGAGAAGGGCAATGCGCATCTTGGTTCCTTTCCTTGTATCCGCTTGCGGCGGGGTCGTTTCATGCCTTGGCGATTCGCATGTCCAGCCATACGGCCAGCTTGTTTGTCTGTGGACTGTTTTAGGCGTTTCGGCATCGCTTGGTCTGCGATTGTGGACGGTAGATGAAATCGCCACATTCCAATAAATGCCTGCTCATCATACGTGCAGGCTACGGCAACGTCGAAGCGTGTGGCCATCGTTTCCAGGACTCGCCCTACAACGCCCCGGCGTACACCTCTTCCAAGAAGGCGAGGGCGTCTTCGTAGGCCTCGCGCCCGGCGGGGTTGGTGGTGTCGCGGTCGAAGTCGTGCTCGAGGTAGTAGACCTGGTGCATGCGCTTCATGGGCACGGCGCGCATGAGGCTCTTGGACTGCTTGAGCGGCACATCGTTGTCGCCCGTGCTCGCCGCGATGAAGGTGGGCGGCAGGCAGGTTAGGTCTTCCTTGCCAAGCCCGAGCTCGGCGGCGTTCTCTTCCGTGACGCCAAGCATGCGCCCCCAGGCCCCCTGCTGGCGCGCGTACACGTAGAGCCCAAAGCGCGTGGCCTTTGGCCCCTCGAGCACCAGCTCGCCCGGCTCGCCGCGGAGCCCCTCCACGGTCTGGCGGGACACGGCGGGCATCTTGGCGTAGTGGGCGCTCGGCTCCCGAACAAAGCCCTGCGTGAGGTCCCAGTAGCCGTAGAAGCTCCAGACGGCCGCGGGCTGCAACAGCTCGGGGTGGCGCACTTGCATCTGCCGAGCGAGCTTGAGCGCGAGAAACGCCCCCGCCGAGCGGCCGAACAGGACGTAGCTTGTGCACCCCAGTCCCTCAAGCCCGCAGCCAACCAGCCTCGCAAGCGCCTCCAGGCTTAGCTCCAGGCTTTGGCCCAGCGTGCGCTCGGGGCAAAGCGGGTAGTCCATGGCAACGAGCGTGTAGCCGGCGCGGGCAATAAGCTCCAGGTAGGGGGCGGGGAGGTCGCAACGCTGCCCATAGAGAAAGCCGCCGCCGTGGTAGTACACGAGCGCCCGGCCGTTGCCTGTGCCCTCGGCCGGCTCGTACACGGTGGCCGGCAGCGCAACCCCGCCGGCCTCAATCGTGAGCTCCATGGCTTACCTCTTGTTCTCCAGAAGCTGGTAGATCCTGGCCCCGAGCGAGATCTGCAGGCGGTCGTCGGGGTTGTGGAAGTCGAGCCCCGTGAGCTTGTGCACGCGCTCGGCGCGGTAGCGGATGGTCTTGGGGTGCATATAGAGCTGGCGGGCCGTCTCTTGGTAGTTGAGGCTGTTCTCGCACAGCACCTGGGCCGTCTCGAAGAGCTCGGGCGAGGTCTCGCGCAGCTCGCGCACGCGCGGGTCCACAAAGCCCATGAGCTCGGAGGCGTCGGTCACCTGCATAAAGAGCTTGTAGATGCCCAGGTCCTCAAAGCGCAGCAGCCGGTTGGCATACTGCCTGCCGTCAAAGAAGCGCACGATGTCGCTCGTCTCGCGCATGAGGCTGGGCAGCTCGTCCACGCCGCCCAGCGAGGAGACGGCCACAAGGTGGGCGAACCTGGGCATCGCGGCCACCTGCGCCACGTCCTTCATGATGGAGATGACGGTGGTGCCGTCGTAGCGCGCGGCCGTGGTCCTCACGTTGTGCAGGAAGGTGACGGAGTCGCCCGTCTCCAGGTAGGCGGTCTCGGGGTAGAGGGTCTTGATGCGCCGGCGCGCCATGTTGATGACGTCCTCGCGGCGGTCGACCTCGGCCGGGTCATCGAGCGTGAACTTGACGGTCATGACCTCGTAGTGGGGGTAGGCGTCGATGCCGAGGGTCTTGAGGATGCTCTTGGCGCGGGCCGCGTCGGCGGCTGGCTCGCAGAGCAGCTCGCGCATGAGGTTGTTGTTCTGGAAGAAGAGCTTGCGGTCGAGCGCGTTCTGCTTGAGGATCTCCATCTGCAAAAGCGAGACCACGTTCTCCACGGCCATGACGTCAAAGGGCGTGAGGCGCTCGGCCTTCACGTGCGCGATGAGGTAGTAGACCTGGTCGTCAGAGCTGGGGATGAGCACCGCGGTGGCGCGGCTGGTGAGCCCGGGGTAGGAGAGCGTGGCGTCAAAGTAGCGATGCGTGCGGTACTTGTCGTCCGGCAGCTCGCGCAGGCTCGGCGCCGTGAAGCTCGAGAGCTCCCGGCTCGTGGTGGTGCGGGCGTCCAGGGTGGCATCGAAGAAGGTGAGGTCGGCGTGGATGAGCCCGCGCAGCTTCAGCAGGATCTCGAGCACCGTGGGCTTGCGAAGCGCCAGGTCCATGGTCTGGCGGTGCAGGTCGAAGAAGCGGTTCAGCAGGGTGAGGTTTGAGTCGAGGAAGTTGCCGAGCACGTCGAGCAGCAGGGCCTCGTACTTGGTGGACGCCGGGATCTTGACGAGCGGTAGGGCGTGCGCGTCGCACAGCTCCACCACCTTCTTGGGCGCCTCGGCAAGCAGGCGCTCGGGCTTGAAGACAATCGCCCCGACGCCAAGCTCGTCGGCCTTCTCAAAGAAGGAGGTGAGCCCCTCGTCGGAGAGGTTCTCGAAGGCGTAGAAGCTCGTGACGAGCATCTGGCCGGGCTTTCCCCAGACGTCGATGTCGGGGGCCTCGACGATCATGGCCGTGGAGACCTCGCGCGAAAGGCCGGCCTCGCCCGCGATGACGGTGGCGCCCTCAAGCGAGGGGAGCAGCAAGGTGTCCGTGACGTTCATGGGGCCTCCTTTGGCGAAGTCTATAGAGGATGGTAAGCCAGCGGGCGCCGTGGCGCAGAAGGCGGCCGGCCTCTAGGCCTCCTTCTTGCCGCAGAGGCGGTTCACGAGGAAGAACAGCAGGGTGCCGGCCAGGATGATGCCAACGGCGAGGTAGAAGCCCAAGATCTTGGAGCCGGTGGCGTCCGAGATGGCGCCGGTGACGGCGGGCGCGATGACCGAGGAGGTCATGCCGAAGAAGTTGAACACGCCGTACATGGTGGCCACCGAGCCGCCCGAGGCAAAGCCCGAGAGCCACGAGATGATGATGGGCTCGACGGCGAGCTTGCCAAAGAAGCCGTAGAGCACGATGCCGGCCACGAGCAGGGTCTGGCTGCCCGTGTTGATCATGGCTGCCAGCATGCCGGCCGCGACGAGCTCGAGGGCGATGATGATGGTGACCTTGCGCTCGGGCAGCTTGTCGGCCAGGCGGCTGAAGATGAGGGCGCCGGGGATGGCCGAGAAGAACACGAGCGAGCTGGCGAGCCCGATGGCGGTGCCCTCAAAGCCGCGCTCGGTCTCCAGGAAGTTGGGGAGCCAGGTGTCGATGAGGTAGTAGGCGTACATGGTGGAGAAGTACAGCACGTAGGCGGCGACCATCTGCGGCTTGAACAGTGCACGTACGTCGGTCTTGCCGGTGGCGGCGGGGGCGCCCTCCGGGGCGCTGTCCTCGGCCTGCTTGGGCGAGCGGACCGTGCGGGCAAAGACGGCCACCATGACGAGTGCCAGCACAAGGGCGATGACCACCATGGTCTGCCAGGGCAGGGCGCCCGATCCCACGAGCGCGGATGCCGAGATGAGGCCCAGGCCGCTGCCGATGGCCATGCCGGAGTTGACGATGGCCGTGGAGAGGCTCTTGCGCTCGGCGGGGACGTTCTCGGCCGTGAGCGAGTACGCGCAGCCGTAGAAGGTTCCGCAGCCTAGGCCCGCGAGCGCCGAGCCCGCATAGAGCATGGGTAGCGTCTGCGAGAGGGCCACGACGGCCGCGCCTGCTGCGAACAGCGAGAAGCCGGGGATGATGACGCGCTTCTGGCCAAAGCGGTCCACCAACAGGCCGGAGGGAATCTGCATGACGACGTAGCCCAGGAAGTAGAAGCTCGAGATGCTGCCGAGGGCCGCGTCGGAGGCGCCGCCAAAGACCTCGGACAGGATGGAGTACACGGGCGTGAGCGCGCAGCGGTAGATCCAGATGACGATCCAGCCGGCCGTCAGGATGGCGACGATGCGCTTCCAGTACGTGTCTTGGCTTGTTGCTTGGGTCTTTGCCATGAGCTTGGGTTCCTCACGATTGGGCCGGGCATCTGCGGCGGGGCGGGTGCCATTCCGGATGAGACGACTTGCCGCGCGCGTGGCCCTTCCGCAGAACAAGGACTGCCGGGGCCTGCGCGCTGCCTGTGGCCGCGGGCTAGTAGGCGAACTCGTGGAGGGCAGCCTCGAGCAGGTCGATGCCTGCCTTGAGGTCCTCGGGCTCGGTGCGCTCGGCCGGGTTGTGGCTCACGCCGGCGACGCTCGGCACAAAGAGCATGCCGGTGGGGACGTGCGGGGCGATGACCTGGGAGTCATGGCCGGCGCCGGAGTGCATCATGCGATAGCTCGCGCCGCTCTCCTTGGCCACGCGCTCGATGACGGAGACGGTCTGCTCGTCCATGGGGACGGGGTCCTCGTCCATCCAGCGGTCGATCTCGATCCCCACGCCGTGCTCGGCGGCGATGCGGGCCATGTCGGCCTCGACCTCCTCGGAGAAGCGCACGAGGGTGGCCTTGTCGGTGTGGCGGCAGTCCATGGTGAACATGGCCTCGCCCGGCACCACGTTGACCGTGTTGGGGCTCACCTCGATGTGGCCAAAGGTGAGCACGAGCGGGTCTCCCTCGGCGTTGGCCTTGGCGATGGCCTCGGTGACGATCTGGGAGAAGACCTGCACCACGTCGTGGCGGTAGCACATGCGGGTGGTGCCGGCGTGGTTGGCCTGGCCGTGCAGGCGGACGTTGTAGCGCCTCTGGCCGGTGATGGCGGTGACCACGCCCACCTTGGTGTTCTCCATCTCGAGGGTGTTGCCCTGCTCGATGTGAAGCTCGAGGAACTTGGTGACGTTTGTGAGCGGGCTGGTGGCGCTGGTGCGGCAGGTGAAGCCGCAGCGCTTCATGGCGTCGGTGAAGGCCACGCCGTCGTTGTCGGCGACGCCTGCCACGGCGCTCTCGGGCACGCTGCCCACGAGGTTCTTGCTGCCCCAGAAGACGAAGGGGAAGCGGCTGCCCTCCTCCTCGGCCATGGAGATGACGCGCAGGGTCTTCTTGGGTGCGCCGTAGGTCTCAAGGAGGTCCTTGATGGCCAGGTAGCCGCCAAAGATGCCGAGGGCGCCGTCGAGCTTGCCGCCCTGGGCCACGGTGTCCACGTGGCTGCCGCAGGCGATGACCTCGCCCGTGCCGTCGGTGCCGGGGTAGCTGCCCACGAGGTTGCCCACCTCGTCAAACTCGGCCACCATGCCCAGGTCCTCGAACTTCTGCTTGAGGGCGAGCTGGGCGTCGAGCCACTCGGGCGTGAACAGCAGGCGCGTCACGCCGCCGGCCTCGTCCGCACCAAAGGAAGCGAGCCAGTCGCGAATGGATTCGACGTCGCGTACGGAAGTGCCCATGTCTACCCCTTGCCAGGTTGGTCCGGTATGCAAGCGCGGGCTTGCGACCGCGACCGCTCACCTTATGAGATTAGAAAGGCGCTTCGTTCGCAACAATATCCATGCTGGATAAACAAAGCTTTAAATCGTTAGAAACATGGGCTAATGCGCCTTCGTTGAGCGCATGCTTAACTGTCCTCAGACGATGCTGCCGCATTGTGCGGCGGCACAGCGACGCAACGACGAAGGGCGGGCCCCGGATGCTCCAGACGGTCGTAAGGAAGAACTCGTATCAGGACTCCATCAACCTGATGCTGCTGACCAACAAAATTAACGCCATGCCCGGCGTGGTCCAGAGCCAGATCATGATGGGCACCGACGCCAACAAGGACATCTACGAGGCAGCCGGCCTGCTCACGCCCGAGGCCGCCGCCGCCAGCCCCAGCGACATGGTGATCGTTGTGGAGGCAGCCGACGAGGCCGTCGTGGACGAGGTGCTCGCCCAGACCGAGGCCTTCCTCGACGACCTCTCGGTCAAGAAGGGCGGCGAGGCCGCAAGCGCCGTGGCCACCTCGTGGGAGGAGGCCGTGGCCGCCCTGCCCAGCGCCAACCTCGCCCTGTTCTCCATCCCCGGCGAGTACGCCGCGCCCGAGCTCGAGCGCGCGCTCGACCTAGGCCTCAACGTCTTCTCCTTCACCGACAACGTGGCGCTTGAGGACGAGGTGCGCCTGAAGCGCAAGGCCCACGAGAAGGGCCTGCTGTTCATGGGCCCCGACTGCGGCACCGGCGTCATCAGCTCGGTCCCCGTGGCCTTCACCAACGTCATCAACCCCGGCAACATCGGCATCGTGGGCGCCTCGGGCACCGGCATCCAGGAGGTCACCTGCGCCATCGACCGCCTCGGCGGCGGCTGCGTGCACGCCATCGGCACCGGCGGGCGCGACCTCAACGCCAAGGTGGGCGCCGTCACGGTGAAGGACGCCATCGTGGCTCTCGAGAACCACGACGCCACCGACGTCATCTGCGTCATCTCCAAGCCGCCCGCGCCCGAGGTCCGCGACGAGGTGGTGGACCTGCTGCAGAAGTGCGAGAAGCCCGTGGTGGCCATCTTCATCGGCGAGAAGCCCGAAGCCCACCTCGGCCACGTCCACCTCGCCCACACCCTGGAGGAGTGCGCGCGCATCGCCTGCGACCTCGCGGCCGGCCGCGAGGTGAGGAAGAACTACTGCGAACCGCTCGACCTTGCGGTTGAGAAGCCCCTTGCCACCGACAAGACCGTCGTGGGCCTCTACTCCGGCGGCACCCTGGCCGGCGAGGCCGCGATGATGATCACCGAGGCGCTGGAGCTGGGCCACATCATCAAGGAAGACGGCTACATGCTGCGCCACGGCGGCTACGACGTCATCGACCTGGGCGACGACGTCTACACCCAGGGCCGCCCGCACCCCATGATCGACCCCGAGGTCCGCGTGCGCATGATGCGCGAGTACGCCGCCAAGCCCACCACCGGCGTCATCGTCTTTGACTGCGTGCTGGGCTACGGCTGCCACCCCGACATGGCCGCCGAGCTTGCCCCCGTCATCTCCGAGTGCCTCGAGGCCGCCCGCGCCGAAGGCCGTGAGCTGCACTTTGTTGGCACCGTGGTGGGAACCTCCCACGACCCGCAGGACTACGAGCGCTCCGTGCGCATCCTGGCGGAGGCGGGCGCGGTCATGGAGGGCAGCAACGCCCGCGCCGTGCGCGCCGCGCTCGCCTTCAAGGGCGTCGACTTTGTCGAGGAGGACCGACAGACCGTGGCCTACGAGGTCCACGACAGCTCGCCTCTGCCCGAGCCCTCCGAGGCCGTGATGGAGCTGCTGAACACCAAGCCCCGCATCATCAACGTGGGCGTGGAGAGCTTCACGGAGCCGCTGCTCACCTATGGCGCCGAGGCCGTCCAGTACAGCTGGAAGCCCATGGCCGGCGGCAACAAGCGCATGATCCACCTGCTCACCGAGCTTGCCCGCCACCCCGAGATCGACGAGCAGAACAACCGCATCATCGAGCGCTTCCGCGTCTCCCAGCCCTTCCTGGTCGACGTCCGCCCGGCCCACGAGCTCATTCCCGAGATAAACGGCAAGGTCATCCTGCACGCCGGCCCGCCCATCGAGTACAGCCACATGACCGACCCGATGCAGGGCTCCTGCGTGGGCGCGGCGCTCTTTGAGGGCTGGGCCGACAACGAGGCCGACGCCCGCGCCCTGCTCGAGAGCGGCGAGGTCAGCTTCATCCCCTGCCACCACGTCCACGCCGTGGGCCCCATGGGCGGCATCACCTCCATGCACATGCCGCTCGTGGTGGTGGAGAACCGTGTGGACGGCACGGTGGGCTACTGCACCATGAACGAGGGCATCGGCAAGGTGCTGCGCTTCGGCGCCTACTCCGAGGAGGTCGTGGCCCGCCTGCGCTGGATGCGCGACGTGCTGGGCCCGGTGCTCTCCGCCGCGCTTGCGCTCAAGGAGGGCGGCATCAACCTCAACGTCCTCGTGGCCCGCGCCATCACCATGGGCGACGAGTTCCACCAGCGAAACATCGCCGCGAGCCTGTGCTTCCTCAAGGAGGTGGCGCCGCTCATCACCCGCATGGAGTGGGACGCGGAGGAGAAGGAGCAGGTCATCCAGTTCCTCGCCGACACCGACCAGTTCTTCCTGAACATCATGATGGCCATGGGCAAGGCAATCGTGGACTACGTGCGCAAGGACGAGGAGGGCTGCGTCGTCACCACCATGTGCCGCAACGGAGAGAACTTCGGCGTGCGCATCTCCGCCCTTGGAGACCAGTGGTTTACCGCCCCGGTGAACACCCCCAACGGTCTCTACTTCACGGGCTTCAGTCCCGAGGACGCCAACCCCGACATCGGCGACTCGGCCATCACCGAGACCGTGGGCGTGGGCGCCATGGCCATGATCGCCGCCCCCGGCGTCACGCGCTTCGTGGGTGCCGGCGGCTTTGAGGACGCGCTTGCCACCTCCAACGAGATGGAGAGGATCTGCGTGACCCACAACCCCGCCTGGACCATCCCCACCTGGGACTTCAAGGGTGCCTGCCAGGGCATCGACATCCGCAAGGTCGTGGCCACCGGCAT
>CAVHKV010000069.1:16965-17735 GCA_963636635.1 uncultured Bacteroidales bacterium | reverse complement strand
GCCATGGCGTCCACATCATCATGGCCGAGCCGCGCCTGAGGGCGGTGGCCCGCGACTTCGTTTCGCACTACTCGAGCATCTGGGAGTCTGGCAAGGCCATGTTCATCTGCGTGAACAAGGTCACCTGCGTGATGATGTACAACTTTGCGCAGGAGTACTGGGCGGAGATGCTCGCCGAGGAGCGCTCCAAGCTTGCCGGTATGGACCAGCAGCAGGCCATGGAGCAGAGCCGCAAAATTGCCTGGATGGAATCCACCGAGATGGCGGTTGTTGTCAGCCAGGAGCAAAACGAGATCGATCGCTTTAGGAAGTGGGGTCTCGACATCACGCCCCATCGCAAGAAGATGGAGGAGCGCCAGCTCGACGACGAGTTCAAGGATGCCGACAACCCGCTCAGGATCGTCTTTGTGTGCGCGATGTGGCTCACGGGGTTCGACGTGAAGTCGCTCTCTGCGATGTACTTCGACAAGCCGCTTAAGGCGCATGCCCTCATGCAGGCGATTGCGCGCGCCAACCGCGTGAGCGAGGGCAAGAGCAACGGCCTCATCATGGACTACGTCGGCATCGTGAAGGCGCTGAGGAAGGCGCTTGCCGACTACACGGAGAACCCTGACGACGGGGAGGGAACAGACCCCGTAATCGACAAGGACAAGCTTGTGGAGAAGATAGCGGAGCTCACGGAGGACGCCGTCTCGTTTATGGCCGAACTGGGCTACAAGATCGAGTCGCTGCTTTTGGCCGAGGGCTTTGACAAGATTGCCGAGGTGAAG
>CAVHKV010000069.1:4788-16955 GCA_963636635.1 uncultured Bacteroidales bacterium | reverse complement strand
CATCATGTGCCGCGAGCTCCTCACGCTCTACAAGTACGTCGACCGAGCCGACATCAACGATGACCTTTTGGACAAGCGCGACGCCCTAAGGGCCGTCTACAACCAGGTCAACTCCCGTAGGGCGAGCGCGGACACCACCGAGCTGATGGTGCAGCTCCAAAAGATTGTGAGTGATCACATCGAGGTCAGCGAGGCCGGAGAGGGCCTCAAGGTGGCCACGAAGTTCGACATCAGCAGCATCGACTTCGGCAGGCTCTCGCAGGAGTTCTCAAAGGCCAAGCACAAGCGGCTCCTCATTGATGACCTGCGCTCCGTCATCGAAGCGAGGCTCAAGAGCGCGCTGAGGGACAACCCCAGAAGAATCGACTACTTCGAACGCTACGAGCGAATCATCGAGAGCTACAACTCCGAGCAGGACAAGGCGATGATCGAGAAGACGTTCAACGAGCTCCTCAATCTGTCTCGCGACCTCGACGATAAGCAAAAGGAGTGGGTGCGTGAGGGCTTCCAGAACCAGCAGCAGATGACCGTGTTCGAGATGCTGTTCAAGGAGACGCTCACGCCTGCGGAGATAAAGCAGGTCAAGAGCATCGCCATCGAGATGGTGTCCATCATCGAGGAGCGCCTTGCGCACATGGTGCGCTGGACCGACAAGGCCGAGACTCGCGACTCGGTACGAATCATCGTGCGCGACGAGGTGTACAAGCTGCCAGAGTCGAGCTATCCCGACGAGGTCCTGGGCGAATGCATCGCCGAGATCTTCGATTACTTCTACGAGAGGGACCTGGCGGCGTAAACAAGGCCGCCGTGTAAGGAGGGGCGCATGGCCAACGATATTGTCTTTGCTGGCGGAGAGATAGTTCGTGCCATGCCTCAGCTACCGAGGGTCACGTCTGTGCCGCTGGGCGGCAATGCCGTGCTGGCCAGGCTTGAGAGCGCTCCGGATGACGAGGAAGTGCTGTTCGAGTTTGATCATCAGGCCGAGAAGGCCACCCGGCTCGATTACGAGCTCGCCGCCGTCAGCGGGATTCTTACGGGGGCGCTCAACGTCCTGTGGCAGAAGGACTTCGACCTCGAGGGCGCGAAGAAATGGGGAGACGAGGAAGTCGGCAGATTCGTGCTCGGGGTCGCCAAGTCGGCAGGCATGGAGAAGAAGGGCGCGACCCTAGAAGACGCCATTCGCTTCCTGGAGAAGGAGTTTCCCCTCGCGGCAGACAAGCTTACAGCCGAGTTTGGTGGCGGGCTCCAGCACCATCTGAGGGACTTTTCGCATCATCCGAGTTTGGTGGGCCTTGCGTGCTCCATCCTCTCTCAATTCACGGGCAAAGGTTATGGCACCGACACGATCGGTCAGTTTGTCGCTTTTGATCTCCCTGCCGTTGCCTTCGATCCCGCTTGCCCACTTGTGGGCAGGAACGTTCCGGAGAAGATTGCGCTGGGCACCCTCTTCTGGGCGATGCACCTTGTGAGCGACATGGCTGGGTCTAACTCTAATCCCGGCAAGGGGACGGGTATTCCTGGTGTCGTGTTGTCCCTGCTTAAGGAACTTTCATCCCTGCCCATATTCCAAGACGTGCAGGTTTCCTACAAGGGCGATGACATTCCCGTCCAGCAGTGGATCTCTAAGCTGTTTAACGGAACGGCACTCAGGACCGAGGACGGCAAGCCCATTCGCTTCGATCTGCGAACGGAGGTTGGCCTTCTCGACCAGGCCTTAAGCCAGGTGCCGGCAGTTGTGGCCAACGAGGTCGTCGTTCGCTGTCTTTACATGCTCTCAAGGCTTAAGGACGAGCTCAAGCGCTGCGAGGTGAGCAAGGTCTCTGACCTGCGCAAGCTCAAGCCCTCGCATTTCATGCCTTACAACAGCCGTGCTCTCACTCGAATGATCACGGTCTCAAACACGTCGTTCGTTCTTGTGAACCTTGCGACAGCAGCGGTTAGGGCCGGTGTTGAATGCAAGGGGAGCAAGGTCGTTTTCGCCCAGAAACTCTTTCTGCGAATCAACTATGTCGGGGTCGGGCGCCTCGCGTTTGCCATTCACGCCGATTGGGGCTACATGGCTGAGGAGATCTCCGCGGCTTGGAATGAGCGCGCCAGGTCTTGCTATAACGTGTCCGAAGGATTCCGTTTCTATGGCTTGGACGAGGAGTTGACGAGAATCGCCTTCTCTCTGAAGCTGGCTGCGGCCAAATACGATTGCGAAAGAGAAAAGAACGAGAAGCGTGCGAGGCACAAGGAGCACTGGGTGCGCATGTGGTGCGATTCAGCTGCAGAGGGTCTGGCGGTTAACGCGGAGAGCTACTTCTTGAACGAGGCGGACGCTTGCAGCGCTCTTGAGAGGGTGTCGAGGCAGCGGGGCGGCAAGGTGCGTGCCTTGCTGGTGGCGCAGGAGCTTCTAGAGTTTCATCTGTATCAGCCTCTGGAAGTCGCGGAAGACAAGGAGTTCAAGGGGCTAAAGGAGTGCGGGCTATGGGCTAAGGACGTGTTCCCTAAAAAGCAGGACGCTGTGGACGCGGACGCTGTGCGCCTCCTTGAGAAACAATGCAAGGTCCGCGCTCGCAGTCTTTCCGGCGCCGTGCCAAAGCTTTTGCTGGGCGGTACTGTTACCGCTGCTTTGACCGTTGGCACGGCCGGCGTTGCCGCGACGTTTGCCCCAGAGATTGCGGTCGCTGTCTTTGGAGGCTCGTTCGCCGGCCTTCACGGCGCTGCACTTGTTAATGCAAGCCTTGCCATGGCTGGTGGCGGTGCGCTGGCAACCGGCGGAATGGGCATGGCTGGCGGAACCGCTGTGATTACCGGCGGCGGGGCGGCACTTGGTTTCTTGGGTTCTGGCAGCGTTGCCGTGGCGGCATCGATGGGGGAGAAGTACGCCCAGTCCATGCTCACTGAATGCTCGCGGCTTCTGGCTTTCCTTGATGTGGCGGTCGCTCGTTGTCCTCATGAGACGGTGACCTTGCTGCAAAAGGCCGCTGAAGCTGTGCGGCGCAGCATTGGCGGCATTGAAGAAGCCGCCGAGAAGGAGAGAAACAAGAAGAGCCGCAAGGACGACAAGCTGCTCAAGCAGTTGGAGAGGGGCCTTAAATACCAAAGGGGCACTCTCAAGCAGATTGAGAAAATGCAGGAACGTTTCGGAGTCCCCGATGAGCCAACTCTTAGGGAACTGCCTTCATCCGGAGAATGACCAAACGCTGCAGCAACGGCTGTAAATGTTGCATTCAAGGCGTGGTAGCAGCGTCTATGAGCGCAGTACATTCCTCAGCTTTACGGGAAGAATGTCACGTAACGAGCGGGAAGGCCAGACGGGCGGGTGGCCGTTAAGGAGCATTCCGCAGCAGCTGGTGATGTGAAGCCGCGAGTGCATGCGAGCGAGGACGCGACGCAACGGCCGCCCGCCCGCCTGGCCACGGCTCCGGGACACATAATTCGGCAAGAAAAGCTACTTGTACTGCGCTCCGCTGCGGATGATTGATTCGCGGATGAGCACGTCCATGGCGTCCAGGCAGATGTCGGGGACCTCGTGGTCGCGCTTGACCACGGAGAGCTCGGTGCAGGCCAGGATGACGGCGTCGCAGTCGTGGCGGATGAACTCGCGCATGACGTTGTTGAACTTGTGCATGTCGGCGGGACGCCCCGCCTTGACGTCGTCGTAGATGATGGACATGACCTCGGCCTGGCGCTCGGGCGAGGGCGTGACGCACTCCACGCCGGCCTCCTTGCAGGCCTGCGCGTAGATGCCGGAGCGGATGGTGCCGTCGGTGCCCATGATGCCGATGCGGCGGGCGCCCAGGTCTCGCACGGCGCTGGCCACGGCCTCGCGGGGCATGTGGATGATGGGCACGCTCGTGAAGCTCTGGATCTGGTCGTAGAAGTAGTGCGAGGTGTTGCAGGTGATGGCGATGTGGGCGCAGCCAAAGGCCTCGAGCGCGGCCACGTCGGCCTTCATGCTGGCGAGCAGCTCGTCATGGTTGCCACTGAGGATGGCCTGGGTGCGGTCAGGCATGGAGGCCTGGCTCACGATGAGCATGTCGATGTGGTCTTGGTCGCGGCTGGCCGCGGTGTGGGCGATGACCTCGCTGTAGAAGTAGGAGGAGGCCTCGGGCCCCATGCCGCCGATGACGCCGAGCTTGTCCAATGTGGCCCCCTTGGCCTTGCGTTTCTCCATCGTGCCTGCGCAAAAGCGCGCGTGGCTCGTGCTTTACTATACCCTTCGATGTCTGCCGGCGCCCTTCGCCTTGCCGCGCGGGGCTGCCCCGCCCGCTTGGGCGAGGAGCCGGGCAGGCCGAGAGGCGCCGCTTATCCTGCGGCTTGGCCGGCATGGCCGGGCCGCGCGCGGCGAGACGTTAGAGGGGGAATTTGTTTGGCCCGTAAGGAAAAGGTGCAGAAGACCAACGCCATGCGCGAGCTCGAGCGCGCGGGCGTGGCCTACGAGGCCATCACCTTTGAGGAGCCCGACCCCTCCGGCGTGAGGGACCTCGGCGTGCAGATTGCCAACCTGCTGGGCTATGACCCCGAGCAGGGCTTCAAGACGCTCGTGTGCGTGACGCCCTCGGGCGGCCACGTGGTCTGCTGCGTCCCTTCCGGAGGCGAGCTCGACCTCAAGAAGGCCGCCGTGGCGGCGGGCGAGAAGAGCCTCTCGCTCATGCACGTGAAGGACCTCGAGCCAACCACGGGCTACGTGCGCGGCGGCTGCTCGCCGGTTGGCATGAAGAAGCAGTTCCCGACCCTCATCGACGAGACCGCGCAGCTCTTTGACGACATCTACATCTCCGGTGGGCGCCTGGGCCTCACGCTCAAGGTTGGCTCGGAGGCGCTCGTTGCCTTCCTGGACGCCACGCTCGCCGACATCTGCCGAGAGGACGCTCGATGAGCGAGAACTCAAAGAACGAGAACCTAGTGGACGAGCCCGAGCTGGACGAGGTGGCCGTGGCCGCCAGCGAGGCTGACGTGGCTAGCGCGCCCGCCGCAGACGCCGCAACGCCCGAGCCTGCCGCCTCCGCGGAGGCTGTCGCGGCCGATGCGCCCGCCGCGAGTCCCGCTGCGCCCGAGCCGGCCGCTCCCGCACCCGAAGTTGCCTCCGACGAGGCAACCGCGGCCTCGGTGGGGCGCAGCGCCGCCATGATGAGCGTGCTCGTGGTCATGAGCCGCGTTACGGGCTTCTTCCGCACCTGGGGCCAGGCCTATGCCCTGGGTACCACGCTGCTCTCCAGCTGCTACACCGTGGCCAACAACCTGCCCAACCAGCTCTATGAGCTCGTCATCGGCGGCATGCTCATCACGGCCTTCCTGCCCGTCTACCTCGACGTCCGCGAGCGCAAGGGCAAGGAGGGCGCCAACGCCTACATCTCCAACCTGCTCTCAATCCTTCTGGTGTTCCTCGGCATCTGCTTCGTTTTGTGCCTCGTGTTCGCCGCGCCCCTCATTTGGGTGCAGAGCGCCAGCACCGACCAGGCGCAGATGGCCGACGGCGTGCTGCTCTTCCGCTTCTTCGCCATCGAGATCGTGCTCTACTGCCTTTCGAGCGTGGCCTCGGGCATCCTCAACGCCGAGCGCGACTACTTCTGGAGCAACGCCGCGCCCATCTTCAACAACATCATCACCATCGCCTCGTTCGTGGCCTTCGCCCTGCTCTCCAAGACCAACTACGCCCTGGCCTTCCTCGTGCTGGCCGTCGGCAACCCGCTCGGCGTGGCCGTGCAGGTCATCATGCAGCTGCCGAGCCTGCGTCGCCACGGCATCAAGCTGAGCTTCCACATCGACCTCCGCGACCCGGCCCTCAAGGAGACCGTCGGCATCGGCGCGCCCACGCTCATCGTCACGGCCTGCGCCTTCGTGACCACCTCGGTCATGACCTCGATGGCGCTGGCCGCCGTGCCCGAGCAGGGCGGCTCCATCCAGTACTACGCGCGCCTGTGGTACACCCTGCCCTACGCCGTGCTGGCCGTGCCCATCACCGTGGCCATGTTCACCGAGATGAGTGAGAGCTTTGCCAAGGGAGACCTGCGCGCCTTTGGCCGCCAGGTGACGCTGGGCATGAGCCACCTGATGTTTGCGCTCGTCCCCTTCATGATCTACCTCATGGTCTTCTCCAAGCCGCTGATGTCGCTGCTGCGCGTGGGCCAGTTCGACGCCAACAGCGCCGACCTCACGGCGAGCTACCTCACCACGCTGGCGCTCGCGCTGCCGTGGTACGGACTGCAGACCTTCTTCCAGAAGGTGTTCTCGTCCATGAGGCGCATGACGCTCTTTGCCGTGGCCAACATCGCCGCCTCGGTGGTGCAGGTGGCCTTCACCGTCGCGATGGTGCCCGTCATCGGCATCCACGCCGTTTCCTTGGGCAGCGCCATCTTCATGCTGATGCTCTGCGTCATCTCCATCGCCTTCTTGCGCTACGCCAAGGTGCGCGTGGCGCTGAGGCCATTCGCCGTGAGCTGCCTGCGTGGCCTTGGCCTGGGCGCGCTCGGCGGCGCCGTGGGCGGGGCCATCGTGTACGCGCTCGGCGGCTTTGGGTCGCTCACGCTCACGCGCGCCCTCGTCGTGGTGGTGGCCGGCGGCATCCCCTCGGTGCTCGTGACCTACGGCATCGCCGTGGCGCTCCACCTGCCCGAGGCCTCCTTCGTGAGCAAGCTCCTCGCCAAGTTCCGCCGCTAGGGGAGAGGGGCGGCGCACTATTGCGCGGCGCGCGTCCACGGCACCACGTGCTTCGGTGTAGGCGCGGCGCGTCCGTCGCGCCCAAACGCCTGCCGGCTCGCCAAAATTAGCGGCCGGCGGCCTCCGTGTCCGCAATTTGGGTCCCCTCATCAGCCCGCAACCACATCGCCCAAAGAAAGCTGTAAGCCGCTGACCTGCGAATTGCCGCCGAATGTGCAAGTCGTGTCAAACGGAACGGTTTCCGATTTGGGCTGAGCGGCCTAGGCGGCTATACTCTTGAACACCCGAAAGGAGAGGGAATGAACTTTAAACGCACAGCCCCCGCCATCGGCAGCCGTATGCTTGTTGCCACCCTTAGTGCGGGGCTTATCTTTGGCTCCATGCCCGTGACCGCCTTCGCCGAGAGCTCGTCGGACCTCCAGGCCCAGCTCGAGCAGGCCCAGGCCAAGGCCGCGGAGTACGAGTCCCAGGCCGCAGCCGCCTTCCAGGAGTTCGAGCAGCTCCAGGGCAACCTCGAGGACACCAAGGCCCAGATTTCCACCACCCAGGAAGAGATCGAGCAGAAGCAGGCTGAGCTTTCCGAGGCCCAGGACACGCTCGCCAGCCGCGTCGCCTCCAACTACAAGACCGGCGGCGTCTCCATCTTCTCCATCCTGTTCGACTCCGCGAGCTTTGAGGACCTCGTGAGCCGCGTCTACTACGCCAACCGCGTGGCCGACTCTGACGCCGCGGCCATCAATCAGGTGCAGACCGTCCAGGCCGAGCTCAACACCAAGCAGTCCGAGCTCCAGGCCCAGGAGGCCGAGCAGCAGCAGCTCGTGGACGAGTCCCAGGCCAAGGCCACCGAGATTCAGAACACCCTGAGCGAGCAGCAGTCCTACGTGAGCTCGCTTTCCACCGAGGTCCAGGAGGCCCTGGCCGCCGAGGAGGCCGCCCGCAAGGCCGAGGCCGAGGCCGCCGCCAAGGCCGCCGAGGAGCAGGCCGCCAGCAGCTCCAGCTCCAGCAACTCCGGCAGCTCCAACAGCTCCAGCAGCTCGAGCTCCAGCAGCTCCAGCAGCTCCAACTCCGGTAGCTCCAGCTCCGGCTCCAGCAGCTCCGGCGGCTCCAGCTCCGGTGGTTCCAGCCACAACTACGGCTCCGGCATCTCCGCCGTCATCGCGGCCGCCAGGTCCCAGCTCGGCGTGAGCTACTCCTACAGCGGCAACGCCATCGCCAACCAGGAGTTCGACTGCTCCGGCCTGGTGTGGTGGTCGTTCCAGCAGGCCGGCATCTCCATCCCGCGTGGCCAGCGCATGAGCAACGGCCGCGGCAGCTCCATGATCGGTTGGTGCCTGGACGGCGGCGGCTGGGTCACCAGCACGAGCCAGCTCTCCGTTGGCGACCTGGTCTTCTACGGCTCCAGCGTCAACGCCACCTACCACGTGGCCATCTACATCGGCGGCGGGCAGATCATCCACTCCATCCCCGGCGGCGTGCAGATCAGCAACGTGAACAGCAACTGGGGCGGCAACTTCGTCGGCGGCGGCCCGGTTGTCTAGGCCGTAGGCAAATGACTTTGTGACGGGGCGTCTTTCGGGGCGTCCCGTCTGTTGTGTAGAGGGTGCGTGGCACCCAGGGGAGGACCAATGAGCACGAGTTCCAACCGCAACTTCGTTCCCGTCTTGCTCGGCACCGAGATTGCCGGCTACGGCATGGCGAGGGCCTTCTATGAGGAGTTTGGCCTCACGAGCGTCATCTATGGCACCTTTGGCCTCACGCCCACGGCCAACTCCAAGTTCATCGAGGTCCGCGTGGTGCCCGACCTGCTCGAGGGCGGCCACCTGGCCGAGGTGCTGAACGAGGCCGTGGACGGCTTTGGCGGCGCCACGCCCGTGCTCGTGCCCTGCGGTGACGACTACTCCGTGGCCCTTTCTCACCAGCTTGGCGAGCTGGACGAGCGCTACCGCGTGGTCTGCGCCTCCGGCGAGCTCGTGGACAAGATGAACGACAAGGAAAGCTTCTACCAGCTCTGCGAGGAGCGCGGCGTCCCGTACCCCAAGACCGTCGTGACCGACGGCCCCCACGTGCCCGAGCTGCCCTTTGGCTTTCCCGTGGCGCTCAAGCCCTCCGACGCGCCGGCCTACCGCGCCCACCCCTTTGAGGGCCAGAAGAAGGCCTTTGTCCTCAACACCGCCGATGAGCTGGCCGAGACCGTGCGCCGCGTGTACGCCGCTGGCTACCCAGGCCGCCTCATCATCCAGGACTTCATCCCCGGCGACGACCGCAACATGCGCGTGGTGAACGGCTACGTGCGCGAAGACGGCACCGTCTCCATGATGTCGCTCGGCCACCCGCTGCTCGAGGACTACTCGCCCATGGCCATCGGCAACTACGCGGCCATCCTCTCGTACTCCGACGACGCCATCTACGACACGGTGGAGAGCCTCATGGCCCACAGCGGCTACCGCGGCTTCTTCAACATCGACATGAAGTATGACCCGCGCGACGGCTCCTACCGCCTCTTTGAGGTGAACCCGCGCGCCGGTCGCAGCAGCTTCTTCTCCACGCTCGCCGGCTACAACCTGGCCCGCTACGCCGTGGACGACGTGCTCGACGGCGGCAAGCTCGAGCCGGTGCGCGGCACCAATGAGGTGCTGTGGTACGGCGTGCCCAAGTGCGTGGTGCGCAAGTACGTGGAGGAGGGCCCCGAGAAGCGCCGTGCGCTGGAGCTCATGGCGGCCGGCAAGTGCGGCACCACCGTCTTTGGCGCCCACGACAACGCGCCCGTGCGCGTGTGGAACATGGCCAAGCTCTGGGCCCACTACGTGCTCGACTTCCGCAAGTACTTCGGCAAGAGAGACCTGTCCTAGCGGGGATTGCTTGCGTGGCTGGTGAGGGCGCGGCAGTACACGTCGATGCGCCTGAGCTGTGGTTTATTTGATTGCACGACCTCATGGACGAGGGTTTGCGATTGAGGGCCTGCGGTTGCGGGTGCACGGCATTTTGGAAGCGAGACTGACGTGAGTGAGGCTGGTATGGACGAGAAGAACACCGTGGTCGCGGCGCCCCGCGTAAACGAGCCCGAGGCCGGCGCGCGCATTCGTGAGCTGCTCGCCGCCCGCACGGGCACGAAGGCCAGCGAGTGGTATCTCGTCTTCAAGGCACGCCTCGGGATGAAGGTCGTCTTTGACGTGCTCGCCGAGGAGGCTTCCGCAGGTTCAGGGGCCACTGACGGCGCCACCGTAAATCACGAACTCCAGGGCGCCGATGCCGCCGCTTCTGAGGGCAACGCTGCGGCACCGTTCAAGAACGAGGTCGTGACGCAGCTGTTCACCTGTTGCACGGCGGTTGACCCCATCACGGCGGCCGGGCTCGTGCCCGTCTATGGCGACATCGACGCGGAGACCCTGGCACTTGACGTCGAGGGCCTGCCGGTGGGCGAGCGCACCTGCGCCGTGGTGCTCCAGCACACCTGCGGCCTCATGTCGGTCGCCGACGAGGTGCTTGCCGCCGCTGCCCGCGAGTGCGGCGCCCTCGTGCTCGAGGACTGCGCCCACTGCGTGGGCCGCCTGGCCGCAGGCACGGACGGCAAGCCGCTTGCGGACGTCTCCTTCCATTCCTTTGGCGTGGAGAAGATGCTGCCCACCCACTTTGGCGGGGCCGTGTGGGTCTCTCCCGAGTTCGCGGCCACGCCTTTGGGCGCGCGCGTCACGGCCAGGCTCGCATCCCTGCCGCAGATTGACGCCCGCCTCGCCAAGGCGGCGCGCTCCTACCTCAACCAGATGCGCGTGCTCAACCACATGTCGGCAAACCTCGCCCACGGGCTGCGCAAGCGCCTGACCAGCTCGGGCAAGCTCGAGCCCGCCGTTGCCCCCACCGAGCTTGCGGGCGCCGTCTCCGGCGAGCCCGCCTGCCCCGACGCCTGGGTGTGCGAGACGGCCCTTGGAGCCCTCGGCAGCCTCGATGCCAACGAGCGGCAGCGTGTGGAGGCCGTTGCGGCGTATGGCGAGGCCCTGCGCGAGGTGCCCGGAGTCATGGTGCCCGCGGCAGCCTTGGCGGCGGGCGCGGGCCCCCTGCTGCGCTTCCCGGTCTTCATGCGTGACGAGAAGACGGCCGACGCCGTGGTTTCCGCCGTGTGCGCGGCGGGCCACTACACCGTGGCGTGGTACCGTACCCCGCTCGCCCCCGGCATCACCGACGCGGCGGCCTTTGGCGTGGGGGAGGGCTACGGCAACTGGCCGCAGACCGTGTGGGCCTGCGAGCGCGCCGTGAGCCTGCCCACCGACGTCACGCCCGATGACGCCCGTGCCATCGCGCGTATCGTGGTCGAGCTCGCGGGCTAGCCTGCCCGCCCGCGCCTGCGCGAGCGGCGCCGTGGTAGCCCGCCGCAACGAGCGGGCCGCCGAGCGCTGCGCTTCGCTCCAAAGTCGGCAAGCCTTTCGCTGCGGTGCCGGTTGTGCGGCCCACAGACGCCGCCTCCGCGCGCCCGCCCCGCGTATTCACAAGACGCTCGGACGCCTGGCGGGCCCTCGGCCTGCGCAGTTTTGCGCGTTATTGCAGGGTATGGCGCAGGTTCGGCATTCCTGCGGGTCATACCGTCTACCGTATTTTTTGAACCGCCCACAAAAATAGTTGAATATTTCGTCAGTGTTAAAACGCCGGCGCGTATCGCCGATGCTGAACGCTTGCTTGAGCCTGAGCGGCTAGGATAGGCAAACACGCCGGGGGGTAGGCCTTCCCCTCGAGCGAAAACAACAATCCGCAGAAGGCCACGCAAAGAGGAGGATGAAAGATGGAGTCCAACCGTTTTGACTTGACCCGCAGGAACTTCGTAAAGCTGTCTGGTGCCGCGGGCATTCTAAGCGCTGCTGGCCTCGCTGGCTGCGGCAACTCCAGCTCCTCGAGCGCTGGCTCTTCTGAGAGCTCCAGCACCGAGGGCGCCTTCAAGCTCGGCCACATCGGACCGCTGACCGGTGCCGCCGCCCTGTACGGCGAGGCCACCAACAACGGTGCCCAGCTCGCCGTTGACGAGATCAACGCCGCCGGCGGCGCCGTCACCTTCGACTTCAACTCGCAGGACGACGAGCACGACCCCGAGAAGTCCGTCAACGCCTACAACAACCTCAAGGACTGGGGCCTGCAGGCTCTCGTGGGCTGCACCACCACCAACCCCTGCGTCGCCGTCTCCGCCGAGACCAACGCCGACAACGTCTTCCAGCTGACCCCCTCCGCGTCTTCCAACGACGTCATCGGTGGCCAGGCTGACGACGACGGCAACGTGACCGTCGCCCGCAAGGACAACGTGTTCCAGATGTGCTTCACCGACCCCAACCAGGGCACCGCTTCGGCCAAGTACCTCAAGAGCAAGGGTCTCGGCTCCAAGATCGCCGTCATCTACAACAACTCCGACGCCTACTCCACGGGCATCTACAAGAAGTTCGAGGCCGAGGCCGCCAACCAGGGCCTGGAGATCGTCTCCGTCACCACCTTCACCGACGACTCCGCCAACGACTTCTCCGTGCAGCTCAACGACGCCAAGA
>CAVHKV010000069.1:0-4408 GCA_963636635.1 uncultured Bacteroidales bacterium | reverse complement strand
GGCTACACCTACTCTGGCCTCACCGGCGAGAACATGACCTGGTCCGACTCCGGCGAGGTTTCCAAGGAGCCCAAGGGCATGGTCATCACCGACGGCGTGTACCAGCCGCTGGACTAGCCAGCCGAGGCGCCAAGCGCCTAGCTTGAAGCTGTTAACAAGCGAGCGGGAGTCATCTTATGGGATGGCTCCCGCTTGTCGGTAGGAATGGAGAGTTGCGGGGGAGTGTCCGGCTGGTTGCCGGCGGGTTTCTCGCAACACGAACTGAAAGGAGGCGGTATGGCATGGGCTTTCTGACGAACCTCATCAACGGGCTTTCGCTCGGCAGCGTGTACGCGATCATCGCCCTGGGCTACACCATGGTGTACGGCATCGCCAAGATGCTGAACTTCGCCCACGGCGACGTCATCATGGTCGGCGGCTACGTGTGCTTCTGCGCGGTCAACTACCTTGGCCTGCCCACCGGCGTGAGCGTGCTTCTGTCCATCGTGGCCTGCACCGTCCTCGGCATCATCATCGAGCGCCTGGCCTACAAGCCGCTGCGCAACGCCCCGTCGCTCGACGTCCTCATCACCGCCATCGGCGTGAGCTACTTCCTGCAGAACGCCGCGCTGCTCATCTGGGGCTCCGACACCAAGTCGTTCCCCTCCGTGGTGAGCCTGCCCTCCGTCTCTCTCTTTGACGGCCAGCTCGTCATCAGCGCCATCACCATCGTCACGGTGATCTCTGGTGTGGTGGTCATGCTGGGCCTCACGGCGTTCACCTCCAAGACCCGCATGGGCAAGGCCATGCGCGCCTGCTCCGAGGACCGCGGCGCCGCCACGCTCATGGGCATCAACGTGAACTCCACCATTTCGCTCACCTTCGCCATCGGCTCCGGCCTCGCTGCCATCGCCGGCGTGCTCATGTGCAGCGCCTACCCCACGCTCGTCCCCACCACGGGCTCCCTGCCGGGCATCAAGGCCTTCACCGCAGCCGTCATCGGCGGCATCGGCTCCATCCCGGGCGCTTTCCTCGGCGGCCTGGTGCTGGGCGTCATCGAGATCTTCGCCAAGGCCTACGTGGGCACCCAGCTGGCCGACGCCATCGTGTTCGGCGTGCTGATCGTGGTGCTTATCGTCAAGCCCACCGGCCTTCTCGGCAAGACCATCAGGGAGAAGGTGTAGCGCCATGGCAGAAAAGACCCAAGCGGCGCCGACGCATGCCATCAGCAAGCGCCTGCGCTCCAACCTCATCACCTACGGCATCATCATCGGCTTCTTCGTCGTGATGACCGCGCTCGACGCCACCGGCATCCTCACCAACTCGCTTGCCGGCCAGCTCGTGCCCATCTGCGCTTACGTGTGCATGGCCGTCTCGCTCAACCTCGTCGTGGGCATTTCGGGCGAGCTTTCGCTCGGCCACGCCGGCTTCATGAGCGTCGGCGCCTTCTCCGGCGTCGTGGCCTTCTCCTGCGTGGGCGGCCTCGTGGGCAACGGCATCCTCGCCTACGTCATCGCCCTTGTCGTCGCGGCGGCCCTGGCCGCCATCGCCGGCGCCGTCATCGGCGTGCCGGTCATGCGCCTGCACGGCGACTACCTCGCCATCGTGACCCTCGCCTTTGGCGAGATCATCAAGAACATCCTCAACAACCTCTACGTCGGCCTCGACGTGAGCGGCCTGCACTTCTCGCTCACCGACGCCAAGTCTCTTGGCATGCAGGGCGGCACGTTGCTCATCAACGGCCCGCAGGGCGCCACCGGCATCACCAAGATGTCCACCTTCGTCATCGGCATCGTGCTCGTGCTCATCACGGTCACCGTGGTGCTCAACATCGTGAACAGCCGCACCGGCCGCGCCATCATGAGCATCCGCGACAACCGCATCGCCGCCGAGTCCGTGGGCATCAACGTCACCAAGTACCGCATGATCGCCTTCGTGGTGGCCGCCGCCCTCGCCGGCGCCGCTGGCTGCTTCTACGCCATGGGCTACAGCAGCATCGTCCCCAAGAAGTTCGACTTCAACACCTCGATCCTCGTGCTCGTCTTCGTGGTGCTGGGCGGCATGGGCAACATCCGCGGCTCCATCATCTCGGCCGCCGTCCTCACGGTGCTGCCCGAGATGCTGCGCGCCATCTCCGACTGGCGCATGCTCATCTACGCCGTGGTCCTCATCCTGGTGATGATCGTCTCCAACAACCCGGTGCTGCGTCAGTTCGTCGACCGCGTCAAGGCCAAGCTCAAGAGGCCGGTCAAGCTGCCGGCAACTACGCAGGAGGGTGGTGAGGCACATGAGTAACCCCACTGATGCCTTCAAGCGTGCGGCCGAGCAGCGCCGCGAGGAGACCAAGATGGTCCCGCTGCCCACCGACTCCATCGTGCCCGAGCGCGACGTGAACGAGCGCCCCGTGCTCGAGTGCCGCCACCTCGGCATCGACTTCGGCGGCCTGCACGCGGTGAGCGACTTCAACTTCACCGTGGGTAAGACCGAGATCGCCGGCCTCATCGGCCCCAACGGCGCGGGCAAGACCACTGTCTTCAACCTGCTCACCAAGGTCTACGACCCCACCTACGGCATGGTCATGCTCGACGGCCAGGACACCGCCGGCATGGACGCCGCGGCCGCGAGCCGCCTCGGCGTGGCCCGCACCTTCCAGAACATCCGCCTGTTCTCCTCGCTCACGGTTGAGGACAACGTGAAGATCGGCCTGCACAACCAGGTGAAGGAAGGCCTGTGGAGCTCCGTGTTCCGCCTGCCGGCCTACTGGAGCGCCGAGAAGAAGATGCACGAGCGCGCCCTCGAGCTGCTCGACGTCTTTGACATGAGCGTCTACGCCAACCACGTGGCGGGCTCTTTGCCCTACGGCGCCCAGCGCAGGCTCGAGATCGTGCGCGCGCTTGCCACCAACCCCAAGCTGCTGCTGCTCGACGAGCCGGCCGCCGGCATGAACCCGTCCGAGACGGCCGAGCTCATGGACAACATCCGCAAGATTCGCGACGAGTTCCAGATCGCCATCATGCTCATCGAGCACGACATGGACCTCGTCATGGGCATCTGCGAGGGCATCGCGGTGCTCAACTACGGCAAGATCATCGCCAAGGGCACGCCCGAGCAGATCCAGTCCAACCCGCAGGTCATCGAGGCCTACCTGGGCAAGCAGGACGACGAGCCCGCGGCTGCGGCAGACGAGGAGGCCTAGCATGAGCATTCTTCACGTTGAGGACCTCAACGTCTACTACGGCTCCATCCACGCGGTGAAGGGCATATCCTTCGACGTGGAGGAGGGCGAGATCGTGACCCTCATCGGCGCCAACGGCGCCGGCAAGTCCACGACGCTCAACACCGTGGCCGGCCTTCTCAAGCCGCGCCAGGGCAAGGTGGAGTTTGAGGGCCAGAGCCTTTTGGGCGTGCCGCCCCACACCATCGTGGGCAAGGGCATGGCTCTGTGCCCCGAGGGCCGTCGCGTGTTCCTGCAGATGAGCGTGCGCGAGAACCTCGAGATGGGCGCCTTCACGCGCAAGGACGCCAAGGAGATCGCCGATTCGCTCGAGATGGTCTTTGAGCGCTTCCCGCGCCTGAAGGAGCGCGAGGGCCAGAGCGCCGGCACCCTTTCCGGCGGCGAGCAGCAGATGCTGGCCATGGGCCGCGCCCTCATGAGCAAGCCGCGCCTGCTCATGCTCGACGAGCCCTCCATGGGCCTGGCGCCCATCCTGGTGCAGGAGATCTTCGACATCATCAAGAGCCTGCACGAGACCGGCACCACGGTGCTGCTGGTGGAGCAGAACGCCCGCATGGCCCTTTCTGTCGCCGACCGCGCCTACGTGCTCGAGACCGGCCGCGTTTCCATGAGCGGCAACGCCGCCGAGCTCGCCAACGACGACCGAGTGAAGCAAGCCTACCTCGGCGGCTGACGCTGCTGCGGCAACGCGAGCGCCGCGCCGCTGACGCGGAGTGGTTGCCTCTATATCGAACGGTTGAGGCCGGCGTCCACGGGCGCCGGCCTTTTTGTGTGCGGTGAAGTGACCGCGAAGCTGCCCACCTGCTTACATGTGGAGCTGATGCTTCTACAGCGAACGACCTGCGGCCGCCTCCTCTGGCGCTGCCTTTTTGTTTGACGTGTTGTTCCGTTGGGCTACGAATGGCGCATTGGTATCCCCTCGGTGGGTAGGCGTGGTCCCAACGGGCTACGAATGACCCAGGCGTTGCTCCCCGTGAGGTTCGGAAGCTCCCAACGGGCTACGTGTGGCCCAAACGTAGCTGCCTGCGAGGGCTGGAAGCTCCCATATGGATACGAATGACCCAAACGTAGCCCTTTGCGAGGGTCAGAAGCTCCCATATGGATACGAATGACCCAAACGTAGCTGCCTGCGGGGGTTGGAAGCTCCCATATGGATACGAATGACCCAAACGTAGCTGCCTGCGGGGGTTGGAA
>CAVHKV010000068.1:0-6994 GCA_963636635.1 uncultured Bacteroidales bacterium | reverse complement strand
TTGAACTCGAATGTTTTGTGATTATAGCGAGTTTGAATTTCCGGTTCAACAGCTACCTTGCGGCAAGTTCCTCGACGATGTCGTCTTCGAGCTCCTGATACTCAGCAGGCACGGTGCCCAGCTGGCAGAGGAAGGCGCTCGCCACGGCCTGGGCCTGGTCGCGGCGCGTGGCGGCCAGGGCCTCGTTGCCGCTGGCCTCGTAGCCGTCGGCGATACGCAGCAGCGCGTACTGCACGTAGACGGCGAGCGAGTCCGCGATGCCGGAGAGCTCCATCATCGTCACGAGCGAGGCCGGGTCGAGCGAGAGGGCCGTGTTGCCGTCGAGGTCGAGCAGCGAGCCCACGGCCTCCTCGAGGTCCGCGATGGCGTCCGGGTCGGCGTCGAGCAGGGCCGCGCGCATGCGGCGCGCCAGCACCTGCCCAAAACGCCTGGCCATCTCTGTGATGTAGTCACGCTGCAGCATGCGGTCCTCCACTTGCTCATTAGCCTGCCTTGCGATGCGTCAGTCCGCCTCACAGGTTAGGACAACTCCCTCCCACTCGCATTCACATCGCCGCGCTACGCCCCGGTGGGCGGAGTGACTCCCAGGTGCTCGAAGGCGGCAAGCGTGGCTTGGCGGCCTTGCGGCGTGCGCACGATGAGACCTTGCTGCAGCAGGTAGGGCTCGTAGACGTCCTCGAGGGTGGAGGGGTCCTCGCCCACCGAGCTCGCGATGGTGGATAGGCCCACCGGGCGGCCGCGGAAGGTGACGGCGAGCGCCTGCAGGATCTTGGTGTCCATCCAGTCGAGCCCGAGCTCGTCAATCTCAAAGAAGCTCATGGCCTGGGCGGCCACTTCGGCCGTAATTGAGCCGCCGGCCTTCACCTGGGCGTAGTCTCGTACGCGCTTGAGCAGGCGGTTTGCCAGGCGCGGCGTGCCGCGGCTGCGGCTCGCCACCTCCAGCGCGGAGTCGTGGTCTATAGCGACGCCAAGGATGCCGGCGGAGCGCTCCACAATCTGGGCGAGCTCGTCCACCGAGTAGTAGTCCAGGCGGTAGGAGATGCCAAAGCGGTCACGCAAGGGACCGGTGAGCAGGCCCGTGCGCGTGGTGGCGCCCACGAGGGTGAAGCGCGGGACGTCCAGCCTGATGGAGCGGGCGGCCGGGCCCTTGCCGATGACGATGTCCAGGAAGAAGTCCTCCATCGCCGGATAGAGAACCTCCTCAACGTTGTGGTTGAGGCGGTGAATCTCGTCGATGAACAGGACGTCTCCGGCCTCGAGGTTGGTGAGAATGGCCGCAAGGTCTCCCGTGCGCTCGATGGCGGGGCCGCTCGTGGTGTGGATCTTGGAGCCCATCTCGTTGGCGACCACCGAGGCGAGCGTGGTCTTGCCCAGGCCCGGAGGGCCGGAGAAGATCACGTGGTCGAGAGGCTCGTGGCGGCTCTTCGCCGCCTCTATGAGCACGCGCAGGTTTTGGCGCACGCGCTGCTGGCCGCAGTACTCGTCCAGCGTCTGCGGACGGAGCGTGCGGTCAATCTCGAGATCGTCGGCCGTAAGCGAGGCGCTCACGGGGCGCGGCGCGCCCGGCTCGTGGCTGGGCGCCGCGTCTGCGAACAGGTCCTTGGAGCTATCTGCCTCCCACATCTACGACCTCCTCCCCAGGCGCTTGAGCGCGTAGGACAGCGCCGCCTTGGTAGTGGTTGCGCCGGCCTCCTCATAGCCCTCGAGCGCAAGCGTGGCCTCCTCGCTCGTGAAGCCCATGGCGAGAAGGGCCGCCGTGACGTCCTCGGCAACCCCCGCGCCGGCGGGGGCGGCAACGGCCGAGATGGTCCCGCGCGCCGGGACGCTCGCGGCGCCGGCAAGGCTCACGAGCGTAGGGTCCTTGGCAAACACGCTCTCCAGCTCCAGCAGCAAACGGCTCGCGAGCTTTTTGCCCACGCCCGGCACGCTCGACATCATGGAGCTGTCTTGGGCCACCACCACGCCGGCCAGCGCCGAGGGCGTGAAGGTGGAGAGCACCGCGAGGGCGAGCTTGGGGCCCACGCCCGAGATGGCGCAGAGGCGGTCGAACAGGGCGCGCTCCTCCCTGGTGGAGAAGCCGAACAGCGTCATGGAGTCCTCGCGCACCACAAGGCGGGTGAGCAGGGTGACGCCAGGCGTGCCCACCTCGGGCATGCTTGCCGCCGTGACCGAGGAGATGCCCAGCTCGTAGCCTACGCCGCTGACGTCGAGCACGGCGACGCTCGCCGTGAGCTCAACGAGGGTTCCCGTTAGTTGGACGATCATGCGCCCACCCTTCTGTCATGTTCCGTGGATGCCGTGAGGCCGCTGCGGGCCGCCGCGAGCTTGCGCGCCGCCTCGCCGTCTTGGGCGGCCGAGGCCGCGAAGGTGCGCGAGAGGTTGGCGTGGCACACCGCCGCCGCCAGGGCGTCCGCGCAGTGGTCTGGCTTTGGGTCGTGGTCCAACGCGAGGACGCTGCGGACCATGTAGGTGACCTGGCGCTTGTCCGCGGCACCCGTGCCCACCACGGCCTGCTTTATCTGCATGGGCGTGTAGCTGCCCACCTCGACGCCGGCCTGCGAGCAGGCCACGAGGGCCGCGCCGCGCGCGTGGGCCGTGAGGATGGCCGAGCGCGTGTTCTGGCCAAAGAAGATTTCCTCGATGGAGACGGCCGTGGGGCTGTAGCGCCCGATGACCTCGGCAATCTCGTTGCAGATGATGCCGAGGCGCTCGTGCAGGGGCTCGTCTGCCTCGGTGTGGATGCAGCCGTAGGCGCGAGCGCGCGCCACCGAGCCGCGCGTCTCGACGACGCCCCAGCCGGTGTTGGCCAGGCCCGGGTCAATGCCAAGGACTATCACGCGCCACGCCTCCTTCGCCCGCTCGCGGAAGAATCGAACATTGGTTCTATTCTAGCACGGGCAGGAGCGTCGGCGTTGACAAAGTGTGCACTGGGCAACGGCACTCTACTGCGCCCGACCGCGGCGGCAGACCAGGCGCGTTCCGAGCGCGTGCCGTCAGCGCTCACCGAGCGTGTTCAACGACCATGCCCAACGGCCGTACTCGATGGCCATGCCCGACGGCCGCATCCGACGGCCGGGCCGCGCCCGATGGTCGCGCTCGATGGCAGCGCTCGACGGCCATGCGCGATGGCAGCGGCCGACGGCCACGCCTGGTGACCGTGCTCGATGCCCACGCCCGATAGTCGCGCTCGACAACCAGTCTCGCGCTAGTTATCCGAGAAGAAGCCGCGCCAGATGTCGTCCTCGCCGCCCTTGCCGCCCTGCTCGCCGCGCATGCGCTTGCCGTCGGAGAGCTCCTGCAGGTATCCCATGAGCTCCGAGATGTGCGAGCGCATCTCCGCGTTGGACGAGCCGGCAAAGCCGGGCGCGCCGGCCGCATGGCGGGCAGAGCCCGGTGCCTCCCCGCCAGCTTGCGAGCCAAAGCCACTGGCCTGCGCGCCAAAGCCTCCGCCCAAGGGGCCAAAGCCGCCCGCTTGCGAGCCAAAGGGAGCCGCCTCCGCGCCTTCGCCGTCCTCCGCCGAGCCCCCGTCCGCACCGAGGGCCGAGCCAAAGGTATCGGAGAGCAGCTTGGCAAAGTCAACGCCACCCTCCTGGGAAAGTTCGCTTGCCAGGGGAGCCAGGCTCGCGGCCAGGTCCTCGTAGCTAGGCATGGTTGGGGGCTCGTCGCGCAGGCGGTCGTGCCAGGCGTCGGTGATCGGGGTCTCGGCCTCCCCAAGGGAGCGCGAGGAGAGCAGCGGGTAGAGCGGCCCCTGCCTGCGTGCCGCCTCCGCACGGTGCATGCGCTCAAGGAGGTGGGCCACGCGCTGCTCGCCCCATTTGCCATGCACAAGATCGCTCAGGCCGGCGCCCCGCTCAACATGCATCAGCAAAACGGCGTCGAGTTCGGAAAGGCGCAGCTCGTCAGAGGTGGAGAGCTCCTCCAGGCCAAGGCCTTGCGGCACGTTCAGGCGCGCGAGCGAGCCGGCCGGGATCACGGGTGAGACGGTGTTGCGATAGCGCGCGATGCGGGCAACGTCGGAGCGGTAGACGTCACCCAGGGGCGCGAAGGACTCGGCGGTGGCAGCTGGCGCAGGCTCGCCGCCCGATTGGCCAACGGCCAGCTCGGTCTTGTCCGCGCACGAGAGCGCGAGCAGGTTGGCCTCCTGGGCCCAGGCGCCGAGGCGCGCCTGCACGAGCGAGGCAGCCAGGCGCTGAGACCCCTCGCCACCGAGCGACTCCGCCGCGCGCTCCAGGTCACGCGTCGCCAGCACGTCGACGTCGCGGATGCGCAGGGAGCGCACGAGGGCGCGGGCGTCTGCCAGGGCCTCGCCCTCGCCGCACACGAGGGCATGCACGCGCAAGGGGCCCACGGCGTCGGTGGCGAGCGCCACCGTGGCGGCGCTGGAAAGCGAGCCGTCGGCCACCACGACGATGCCGCTGAGCTCGCGCTTCTCCATCTGGTCCCTCACGGCGATGACGGCGGCCTCCCACAGGATGCGCGAGCGGTCGTAATAGGGCGCGTCCACCGGCTGGGCAAGCGGACCCTCGCTCATGACGTCGATGTCGCAGACGAGGAAGTCCTCGGTGAAGGAATGGGCCACGGCAGCAAGCTCGCCCCAGGGTGCCATCACAAAGCTGCCGCCCACGAAGACGCGGTCCTCCCAGGCACCGGCGGCGTTCACGCCGACGAGCCAGGAGTCCACCTCCTTGGCGGCCTGGGCGTAGCAGCCGTCCGAGGCCGAGGGGGCCATGCAGCTCGCCTCGTCATCGGTGGAGAAGCCCTCGAAGGGGATGAGGCAGATGACGTCGGCGCAGGCGAGGTTGGCGGCAAAGGCATCGAGGTCGGAGGCGGAGAAGGCCAGGCCAACGGCGACGTCGTTTACCTCGATGACGGGCGGCAGCATGAGCGGCGGGCGGGCCGAGGCCTCGTCATTGCCGCCCGCGAGGGCAGAAAGCGAGCCCAAGACCGAGAACACGTTGCCGACCGAGACGGGCATAACCACGCCGTCACGCACGAAGACGGCGTCTCCGGTGGGCGTGCCGGAAAGGCCCGCCACAAAGGGCACAACGGCCGGGACGTGGAGCCTGCCGGCGAGGTCTGCCAGGGCAGCGGTTACGTCTGTCACGTAGGCCGGGTCATCGGCGAGGGCCATCGGGTCGCAGCCCATGAAGGCCGGGGCGGGGAACACCAGCAGGTCCGCCGCAGAGGCCTGCGCCATGGCATCGCACTGGGCCATCTTCTCGAGCGCGGCCTCAAAGTCACCCGCCCTCGTGTTGATCTGTGCGACGGCAATCCTCATGCTCTCCCCTTCCCCGGGCAAATTCGTATGCCTATGGTACCCGCTCAAGCGGACAGAAATCTAAACGAGGATGAGGCGGGCGACGGCGCAGGGGTTTGGGGCCGTGCGAGCCGTGGGCAGACAGCGCGCGGTCAGCGCCGCAGGGCCTTGCAGCCGTGCGAGCCCAGACAGGCAGTGGCGTGCGGCGGCCGGCTACGCGAGGCGGGCGCCCGGCAACGGGCCGCATGAGGCAGACGCGACCGGCAACGCGCCACACGAGGCGGGCGCGTCCGGCAAGCCCTACTCCCCTGCCTGTTCGAGCCAAATTTGGTAGCAGTTGGTCCAGCCGGTGATGTCGAGGCCCTCGTAGGGGAACCACTGCGGCGTGTGGAGTTCAAAGTCGAGCTCGTGGTAGAGGCGGTTGGAGAGGCTCTGCGGCGAGGTGTTGATGCGCAGCGCCTTGCAGCCGCGGCGCAGGCCCTCGCGCGCATAGGCCGCGAGCAGGGCGCTCGCCACACCGCGGCCCTGGGCGGCCGGGTCGGTGGCGAGCAGATGGCAGGTGAGGAACTCGCCCTCGCCCAGGGGCTCCCAGCCGGGGTCGGTGCCCGGCAGGCCAAAGTCGCCGTCGAGCGACATGGCGCCAAGAACGACCGGGGCGGGCACGTCGCATTCACTAGCTGGGGATTGGGGTGCCGCGGGGCTGTTCAGCGGCTGGCATGCGCCTGCACCCGCAGGCAAGTCATCCGCTGGCACAACGCCCTGAGCTTGGGCCGCACAAGAAGATCCGGCGCGCTCCCCTGCGCCCGGCAGCCCAACGGCTACCCACGTTACGCCCTCATGCAGGCGGTGGGAGACGTCGTGCGGCAGGGGCCAATAGCCGCGCTTCCAGCCGCAGGTCTGGGCGCCGGGGATGTCGCAGGCGCTGAGCAGGTGATCGTACATCGCCTGAATGGCCGGTTCGTCCTGTGGCATCGCAGGGCGCGCGAGGATGTCCGCCGGGCCTTCGAGTACAACGGGGGCGCCATTCTCAAAGCTCACGAGCGGACGATGGCGACGCCGCGGCTCAGCTGCGGCGATACGGGCAGCGACCTCATCGAGGCTGTGAACGGTCGCAAACGGCGGGCGCTGCGATGCGGGCGCAGAGGCGGCATTGTTTGAATCCGCAGACGTCGGGCCGCTCGCATGCGAGCCCACAAGCGCGGGGGAAGAAACCCCTCGCCCACAGCCATCAACGGTCTGAGGCTCAGCAACACAGCCCGCTACAGAAACTTCGCCCGCCCCCTCGTTACAGATGCAGGCTACCGACAGCGCGCGATATGGAAGGTCACGAGCAAAATCGCAGGCCACGCGGCTTGAATCTCCCTTGGCGAGAAGGTGGGCCTGCGTGGCGCCCAGGCGGCTCATGACCTCGGCGAGGTCGGCCACGACAAGCGCTCGGGCTTCGCAGGTAATGAGGGCAACGCTCCGTTCGGCGGAAAGGGACACGAGTTCGGAAGGGTCGTCGAAGCCCAAGGCCATCACGGGCGCAGGCTCGTAGGTGAGGCCAAAGGGCGTCCCCGGCGCATCGGCCACGCCCCCGGGCGCCAGCACGCGCACGCGCGCGGCGGCGCCGCCAGCTAGGGGAACTTCAATGTCTGCGGCCAATCCCATCGACGCACCAGCCAATCCACGCGCGGGCCTTATCCAACGGAAGAGAGGATAACCCGGCCGGCAGCAAAGGGTGCCTGGAATCAAGCC
>CAVHKV010000067.1:0-21694 GCA_963636635.1 uncultured Bacteroidales bacterium | reverse complement strand
GCCTGGTTGGTGCCCGCCTTCGGGGCTTGCGGCGCGGGCGCGGCTTCCGCTTCTCCGGACGCGTGCTGGGCGCTCGCGGGCTTAGCGCTTGTGCCGCCGGCGCTCGCTTCCGTCTGCGCAGCCCCATTGCCCTTGGGCGACGCGCTCGCCTGGGCCACCTCCGTGGGCTTGACGCTCGCAGTCTTGGCGGCCTCGTTACCGGCGCTCACCTCCGCCCGCACGGCTCCGCCCTGGGACGCCGCAACCGGCCGGTCCGCCGCCTGCGCGGGTTGCTCGATGGGACGCGCGCCCTGCTGGTCACGGCGGTCCCCCGCCACGCAGTCCAGGCGCCAGGCCTCCCAGCCGCGGCCGCTCGGGCTGAAGAACTGCCCGCGCTCAAGGCCGTCGGGCAGGTACTGCTGCTCCACCCACCCCTGCGGGTAGTTGTGCGGGTAGAGGTAGGGGCCGTAGGAGTCCGAGCCGGGACGGTGGCGGTCGCGCAGGTGGTTGGGCACCTCGCGGCGCGGGCCCTTGCGCACCTCTTCCAGCGCGGCGTCGATGCCGGCCTCGGCGGCGTTGCTCTTGGGCGCCAGGCACACGTAGAGCGCGGCCTGCGCCAGGTTGATGCGGCACTCGGGATAGCCGATGACCTCGGCGCTCTTGAAGGCGGCGTGGGCCACGAGCAGCGCCTGCGGGTCGGCGTTGCCCACGTCCTCGCTCGCGTGGATCATGATGCGGCGGGCGATGAACTTGGGATCCTCGCCGGCGTCGATCATACGGGCGAGCCAGTAGAGCACGGCGTCCGGGTCGCTGCCGCGCATGGACTTGATGAAGGCGCTGATGATGTCGTAGTGCATGTCGCCGGACTTGTCGTAGGGAAGACCGCGGCGCGGGTTGGCCTCGTTGACGTTCTCCACGCTGATGCGCAACGGCTCGAACGAGCCCTCCCCCAGCTTGGAGCCGTCGGCCAGCACAATGGCGCCGTCAGGGCCGACCTTGGCGCCGGCCGGCAGCGCCATCTGGCTCGCGAGCTCGAGCGAGGTGAGGGCCGAGCGGGCGTCACCGCCGGCAAGCTGGACAATCTCGGCGCGGGCGTCATCGTCGAGCGCGAACAGGCCGCGCAGGCCATGCTCGCTCGTGACGGCGCGGTCGACGAGCTGGCCGATGGAGACGTCGTCCAGCGGCTGGAGCTCCACCACGCGGCTGCGCGAGATGAGGGCGGAGTTCACCTCAAAGTAGGGGTTCTCGGTGGTGGCGCCGATGAGGATGACGATGCGGTCCTCAACCGCATGGAGCAGCGCGTCTTGCTGCGAGCGGTTGAAGCGGTGGATCTCGTCCACGAACAGGATGGTGCGCATCCCACGCGTCATGAGACGCGATTCGGCGGCCTCGATCTCGCGGCGTAGGTCCTTCACGGTGCCGGTGATGGCGCTGACCTCCACGAACTCGGCGTGCGTGGTGTTGGCGATGATGCGCGCGAGCGTGGTCTTGCCCGTACCGGCCGGGCCGTAGAGAAGCACGCTCGAGAGCACGTCGTGCTCGATGGCGCGGCGCAGCCACGAGTCGGGTCCCACGGCCTGCTGCTGGCCCACGTACTCGGCCAAGGTCTGCGGCCTCATGCGCACGGCCAGCGGCGCGTTCATGTTGCGCTTGTAGCGCTCTACTTCACTGAATAGGTTATCCATGGCCTAGATTCTACGGTCTAGCGCCTGCGACGCTTCGCGGCCGTGAGGCCGGCAGCGGCGAGCGCGGTGCCGGCGGCGGCGAGGGTGCAGGCGGCGCTGGCGGCGTCGCCCGTTTGGGGGATGGCCTTGTCTGCCGAGCCGTCCTTCGATGCGTCGGCGGGGTTGTCCGTGGGCTCGTCCGACGTGTCATCGGAGTCGCTTGGGGCGTCCTTCACCCACATGGCCACGACGTCGTCGCTGCTCGTGGGCACATAGGTGGCGTCGACCTTGGTCTCGTTCACGTACCAGCCGGCGAAGGTGTAGCCGCTCACCTGCTTGGCCTGCGGAAGCTCGCCCAGGGCCTCCCCCTCCTCAAGGTGGCGGGTCTCCACCACCTGTCCGGCCTCGAGCAGGCGCACGTGGTAAACGGCCTTGAGCTCCTTGGGGTTCTTGGGGTCCTCCCGCGCAAACGCGGTGGCCTCGTCCTTGTCGGCGAAATAGACCTTGGTGTCGTACTTGCTCCAGGAGACGACGTAGTTGGCGTCCGCGATGAGATCGCCATAGGCACACGGCCTGTAGTAGTCGTCCTTTGCCTTGAAGAAGAACGTGCCCCCGGCAAGGGGCTTGGCCTCGATGGCCTCTTGGAGCGTCTCGTAGTAGGTGCCGTCGACGACAGCGGCCGCCTTCTTCCAGATGGGCTTGAGGGTGAGGTTCGTATACACCTGGTGATTTGCAAAGTCGTAGGTGGGGAAGTACTTCTCCTCGCCCGAGGCCACCCAGCCCTTGAAGAAGTAGCCCTCCTTGTAGAGCGTCAGCTTGGGGTCGCTGACCTTCTCGCCGTAGTTGACGTCCACGGTCCACGACTCAACCGCCCGGCCGTTCTCGTCAACGCCGCCGTCGGTGTCAAAGGTGACCTTGAAGACGTCCACGATGTCGTCCTCGGAGATGCTGTGGGCCTTCGCCCAGGCAATCGCGTCGGCCTTGGACTCAAAGTAGATGTTCCTGAAGTTCGTGCCCGACTTCAGGTAGCAGACGGCGGCGCGCCTGGCCCAGTAGGTCTCCATCACGCTGTAGAGGGGAATCTCGCCGTCCCCGTTCTCGCTCTTCCTCGCAACCATGGCGTAGTCATCGTTGTTGTACGGAAGCGAGGCCTGGGCAGGAAAGTCCGACCAATCGCCACCGGAGATGGAGACATGACGGTTCGCGTCATAGGTGCCCTTGACGTCCTTCACGATGGTGCGGGTATCAAAGCTCGACTTAAGCGAGAAGTTGCCGCTGGTGACGGCGACCGTGCAGTTGCCGCTCCCCAGCGTGATGAGGGCCTCTCCCTTGGAGCTCTCATCGGTGATCGTGAGCTTGTAGTCGCCGCCTCGGATGATCACCCTTCCGCCCGCGTCATCGATGCAGGTGTGGTTGACGCTGTTGGCGTTGACACCGGTCAAGAGAACGTAGGCGCCACCGATGTTCGCCCTCACGGCCGCGTTGCTCTGGTTTTGTTGCTCAAGCGTTCCGTTGTAGACGTAAACGCTGGTGGCGGTGTCGACCGTAAGGACGCCCTTGCTCGAGGTGCTCGGGTTCGTAACCGCATAGCCGTTGAGCCTAAGCGTGACGCTCTGACCCGTTGCATTGATTTTGACGAGGAACGCTCCCGTGACGTTTTCCTCCAGCTCGAACGTGCCGGACTGGGTAATGGTGTAGAGGCCGCCGGCAGCATCGAAGGACTGCTGGTTGAGCTTGACCACGCTGGCGTCGGAAACGCTGGCGTCGCCCGAGCCGTTGCTGCTGAGGAGTAGCGCATCGTCTTCGTAGGAGAGGCCGTCCTCGCCAGCCTGGCCCTCTGCGACAGGCGTGCCCTGGTCGTCGGCAGCGCCGTCGGCTTGGGCCGCGCCGTCGCTGCTGCCTTGGGCTGCAGCGCCGTTGGTGCCATCGCCCTCGCCAGACTCGCCATCCACGACAGGCTGGGAGCCCTCGTCAACAGACGAGCCGTCCTCGCCAGTTCCCGCGGCTCCGTCCCCAGACAGGGACAACCCCTGCCCTTCGGCCGTGCCATCCGCAAGGCCGGCGTCCTCGGCAACGGCAAGGACGGGCTGGGCCACGAGCGTGGCCGTGAGCAAGGCGCTCAGGGCGACCTTGCCTACGCAACGAACCTTCATACGCTCCCCTATCGCAACGCCCGCGAGGTCCCCGCGAACGGCATCGTCAGACTTCTTCCAACCGTTTGATTATCCCTCGTAGGCAGCCTATCCCTAACAAAAATATCCGCGGCGTCGGAAGACCCGCTCGGACTCGGGGAAGAGGCTCTGGCACAGGGCCACGAAGTAGTCGTCCGTCATGCTGGAGATGTAGTCCACCACCGTGAGGTCCAGGTCGCTCTCCCATCCGTAGCTCTGGCCGTAGTAGCCCAGGGCGCGGTCCACGTCCACGATGTGGTGGCGGAAGATGGGGCTGGTCTCGTCGCCGGCAGCGAGGTCCGCGCGCATCTTCTCGTACACTCGCTCGAACAGCTCGGCCACCTCGGCCGCAAGCTCGCCGTTGAGCTCGCTGGCGTTGTAGATCTTCTCGTAGTTCTCGCGCTTGGCTCGGCGCATCTCGTTAAAGGCTTCCTCGCTCATCTCGATGCGGTCTCGCCCAAAGCTGTGCTCCACCACGTCGGAGATGAAGGCGCCGAGTGCCCAGGAGTTGTAGGCGCCGCCCAGGCCGTCGTCAAAGGCGTCCTCCCCCACGATGCCTGCGGCGATGGCGTCTTGGCGGTCCTTGCCCACGTAAGCGATGATGTCGCTCACGCGCACCACGCAGCCCTCGAGCGTCATGGGGCGCAAATGTCCGATGGCGTGCTCGCCGGTGGCCCAGCAGCCCTCCACCACCTGGTCGAACTCCTCAAAGCCGGAAAGCCCGCTCGTCTGGAACACCTGGCGCTCGCACTCGCCGTTGTGGCAGATGACGCCGTCGAGCGTCTGCAGGCTGAGGTTGCGGCCGTAGAGCACGTCCAGCACGCGCACGCTCTGGACGTTGTGGAAGAACCAGCGGCCGGTCCGGCGCTGGTAGGCGTTGTTCAAGAAGCGCTCGCCGGCATGGCCAAAGGGCGTGTGGCCGATGTCGTGGCCCAAGGCGATGGCCTCGATGAGGTCGAGGTTGAGGCCGAGCGAGAGGCCGATGTCCCTGGCCACGCGGCTCACGAGTTGCACGTGCAGGCCGCGGCGCGAGATGTCGTCGTTGGCGCGCAGGGAGAAGACCTGCGTCTTGCCGGCCAGGCGATTGTAGGCCGGCAGGTGGATGATTTTCTCGGAGTCACGCACGAAGGCGGGACGCTGCACCGTGCCGACGTCGTGCCTGGTGCTGCGGCGGATGGCCTGCTCGCCGGTGCAGGCATAGGGGCTGAGGTGGCCGTTGGCGCGCTGGTCCAGCACAGCGGCGGCCACCTCGGGCGAGATGGCCTCGCCAAGGCCCGGTGCGCAGAGGTTGGTTCTCTCGTTCATGTGACTCCCGCCTCTCGTAAAGCTCAGCACTCCCACTCTACCTAAGATGCGGGACAAAAAGCCCTAGACGAGGTAGACAGGGCGCCAGGCGTCCTCGTGCTTGCAGGCCAGGCCCGCGAACTTGCCGTTGAAGATGTAGGCGCTCAGAACGTCGGGGCCGTGCGGGGCATCGGCGCTCTCGGGCGAGAAGGTGTCGACCTGCTCGGCCTCGGTGGGGCCGAAGACGTGGGCCGCGGCCTCGCTGTTGAGCGCGTCGAAGAGCGCGTCGTTGGCCACGATGTGGTCGCGAAGGCCTGCCACCACGCAGGCGACGTTGCGCTCGGCGGCCTGGATGAGGGCAGAGGCGCCCTCGTTGCCGGCGGCCGCCATGGCAAGCAGCTCGGCGGTGTCGGTGCGGCGCCACACGCAGGCGATGGGGCCGTCGTTGTCAACCAGGCGCACGCGGCCGGGCTTGACCTCAACCAGGCGCAGCTCGCTCACGTCGGCGAAGCGCGCGTGGACGCCGCGGTCGCGGAAGAGGTCGAGGAAGTGGGCCACGGCCTCCATGTCGCAGTCCTCGCGCACGCCCACGATGGAGAGGCTCATCGTCTCGTCGCCGTAGGTGTAGTCGTCGCCGGGGTTGGTGTCTGGGAAGCCCGGGCCGTACCAGCCGTGGTACAGGTCGAGCAGGGCGTCTGTCCAGGACTCGCACAGGGGCTTGGCGTCCTTGATGGCGTGTCGGCTCGTGAACTCGCCAAAGGTGAGGGTGCGGTGCATGGCGCGCGCGAGCTCGTCTGCGGCCACCAGGCTCGCGGCTCCGGTGGTGGCGACGCCGCTGATGAAGGCCTCGCCGGCCTCGTCCTTCACGACGTCGATGCGCACGTAGGGCACCTGGCACTCGTAGCCCGTGTCCAAACAGCACAGGCGCGAGAGGTCCTCGGGCAGGCCGAACTCGGCGCGGACGGCGTCGTTTGAGCGGTAGGAGCGGACGAGCTTGTCGAGGACGGCATAGGCCACCTCGCAGGTGGTCTCGATGGCGTCATAGGTGAACTCGTCGATGAAGAGGGCCTCGCCGCGCCAGGCGGGCACCTCGCCGTCGTGGGCGGCGTGGGTGCCGGCGAGGTAGTTCTTCACGCGCGTGGTCTCGCCCTCGGGGTCTCCCACCTCGTCAAATACGCGCTTGAGCTCGCGTAGGAAGGCGGTTTGGGCAAGGTCTTGCGGCTTAGGCGCGATAGCGGCCATGTCATGCTCCCTCTCGACGAAACGAACGGTCGGGGCCCTTAGGCCTCGTCCTGCTCAAAGACGCTCGTGTCCGCCGCGACGCAGGCACCGCAACGGCCAAAGACGCCAAAATCCCTCAGGCAGGCGCAGTCCTCGCGCCTGCGGTCCCCGTCCCCGGCGGCTTGTGCCGAAGCGGTATCACAACAGGCATCGGGGCACGCCTCGTCTTGCGAGGATGCACCCGACGCCTCATCAAATGTTTCTGGAAATGCAGAATAGCAGGTCAGCGCCATGCAATCACGCCCTTGGCACAAGGTTTAACGAAGCCGCTACGCCGCCTTTTCCGATGAGGCGCGCCAAGCGCTACTCGCCCTCACGGATGGCGGCGTAGAAGCAGGCGTGGTCCTCGAGGCGCATGACGCCCACCCGACCGGCACCAAAGCCCATGGCAGCGGCACTGTCGATGTCGATGCGGTCGGCCACGCCGCCGGTTGCCTCGCAGGCGCCCAGCTCCACGATTTTGCCGCGGCCGTCCTCGTCGGAGACGTCTTCGGTCGTGACGTCCGCGTAGTAGGTGAGGTAGGGCGAGGGCGTGTGCCCGGCGATGACGACGGGGCCCTCGCCGCGCTCGTTCACGAGGCCGGTCGCGCGGCCCCAGAACTCGCCGCGGACCCACATGAGGTCCTCGCTCTCCTGGGCCTCCATAAGCTCCTCGATCGAGCTCATGTCCGCAAGGTCGGTGTTAGGGCCCGCTTTCAGCCAGCTTTGTGCGCAGAACGGGTTGATGCCCGCGTGCGTAAGGATGTAGTTGCGCTCCCCAGCCGCTACGCATTCATAAAAGCCGAGCCCGCGCACCCAATCGAGAACGTCTGCGTACTCCTGCGGCTCGAGCTGCTCGAGCTGGGTGGAAGTACGCGAGCCGCCGTTGTTCATCCAATCCATCCACACGGAGAACTGGTAGCCGTCCACCTCGTCCATGCTGAAGGCGCCGTCCTTGGGGTCGCCCACGGCATCGATGCCCTTGAGCATGAGGTCTTCGTGGTTGCCCATGAGCACATGGGCGTTGGGCATGGAGCGCACGAGCGAGATGACGCCCAGCGGGTCGGGCCCGCGGTCGATCATGTCGCCAAGGACGTAGAGCTCGTCGTCTTCGGTGACACCGGCAGCCTCGAGCGCCTCTTTGAGGGCAACGACATGCCCGTGGGCGTCTGAGGTTACGTATGTGGACATGCGAACACCTCCGAAAACGATGGCGGCAACGGGCGTGTCCGTTGCCATGCGCGCGAGTTGCGCCGTGACGCCGCGACCTGGGCGAGCCGATCCGCAGCTTGGACAAGCGGCGAAGCCTGCGGCAGCTCAGCCCGAAAGGCAAGCCCACGAGCCGGTCCGCCTGGCAAAGCGAGCAAGCCAGGCCTCAAGACCCGCCTCGCCCAGCCGCCAAAACCGAGACCCGCAAGCGCTAGCCGCGCCTGCGACCGCGAACGCGGCCGGCGTGGCCGCCCCGCACGCTCCCACTACTATGACGCAAACGAATCTCGCGCGTAACCCTTCTGTGCCGGCGAGCGGCAGAAGTCCCGATCTCGATGACGCGCCCGCCCTCGGGCCAGCAGAAGTCGAGACGGGCCGCATCCGCGTCACCCGAGCGCTCCACCTCGCGGACGATCTCTCCCATGGAGTGGGAGAAGTTGGCTCGCTTGAGGCGGCACTCCCACACCACGAGCACCGTCCAGCCGGCCTCCACGAGCTGGCCCTTGTCGCGCTCGTCACGCGCTCGGTTGCGCTCGAACTTGGCCTGCCAGAACTCCTGGTTGGTCTTGGGCGCGTGGTTGGTGCAGTACGGGCAGCTGTGCCAGAAGCAACCGTTCACAAAGATGGCGAGCTTGCGGCCCGGGTAGCAGATGTCAGGGCTGCCCGGGGCCTTCTTCCAGTGGATGCGGTAGCCGCTCAAGCCCGCCTCGCGCAGGGCGGCGCGCACCTTGAGCTCGGGCTTGGTGTTCTTGGACTTGTTGGCCTGCATCACGTGGCGCGTGGCCTCGCTTACCAAGGGGCGCCCCTAGGCCAGCGAGTAGACGAACTGGATGAGGAAGCGCTGCGCCACGCCCAGGACGAGCAGGCCCACCACGGGCGAGAAGTCCAGCCCGCCGATGGGCGGGATGAAGCGGCGGAAGAGGCCCATGTAGGGGCTCACGATGTTGTTGATGACCACGGCGATGTCGTCGAGCAAGCCACCGGAGCGCCTGGGGATCCAGGAGAGGAAGCACCAGATGATGACGAGCCACTCGTAGAAGTCCACGAGCGAGGTGATGAGGCGGGCAATCTGATATGCGCTCACGGCCTACCCCTTCGCCAGCTCGTCCGTGCGCGCAAGCGCGGCGTCCACGGCGTCGTAGCAGCCCTGCATGAGGGCCGGCTCAAGCTCGCAGAGGGCGGCGGCCGTGGTGCCGCCGGGCGAGGTCACGCGCTCCATGTAGGCGCGGGGGTGGTCACCGGCCTCCTCAAGCATCTGGGCCACGCCGAGCATGGTGGCGTTGACCATCTCGCGGGCGTCTGCCGCCTTGAGGCCGCGGCGCACGCCGGCACGGGTGAGGGCGTCCACCATGAGGGCGAAGAAGGCCGGCGCGCAGCCTACCACGGCGCCCTCGGCGTCGAGCTGGTCCTCGCGCATGACCTTGGCGCTGCCCAGGGCGGCAAACATCTGGCGCACGAGCTCCACGTCCTCGGCGCTGGCCGAGGCTCCGCCGCAGACGGCCGAGGCGCCCGAGCGCACGGCCACCGGCAGGTTGGGCATCACGCGCACCACGCGGCTCGCGCCGAGCGCGGCCTCGAGGGTGGAGAGGTTCACGCCGGCGGCGATGGAGACCACGAGCTTGCCGGCCAGCGAGGCGCAGCAGGCGTCGAGCAGCGCGGGCAGGACCTGCGGCTTCACGGCCAGGACCACCACGTCGCAGCCCGAGGCCAGGACCTGCTGGGCAGTCTCGCAGGTGCGAACGCCGCTCTTGCTTGCCAGCGCCTCGAGCTTGGGCGCGTTGTGGTCGCAGACGAGGACCTTCTCGGCCGGCAGGGCGCCGGCGGCAACGAGGCCGGCGGCGATGGCCGAACCCATGGCACCCGCGCCGATGACGCCCACGCCCGCGCAGGGAAGCACGTTGTTCTCACTCATGGATACCCCTTCAACGAAAGCGGCGGCTCGCGGCCGCCGCTCAGCTAGCTAGTTACGCCCCGTGCCCTAGTGGAGAAGCCCCTGGGCCTTGAGGTTTGCCTTGTCGGAATCGGAAAGCACGGCGTCCTTGGGAAGCACCACGAAGACGCGGTCCCCAAGCTCTTCCACCGAGCCGTCGATGCCGCAGGCAAGGCCAAAGCTGAAATCGAGGATGCGCTTGGCGATCTCGATCTTGAGCGTCTTGAAGCACAGCACCACGGGCTGGTTGGTGCGCACGCGGCGCACGACCATCTGCACGTCGTCATAGCTCGTGGGCTTGAGCACGTAGGCGGGCAGCTTGCCGCTCATCATGCGCGGGACGGCCGTGAGGCCCTTGTCGCCCGGGGTGTTGCCCGTGGCGCCAAAGACGCCGGTCTGGGGCGCAGGCGCAGGAGCCGTGTAGGAGCCGGTGTCTGCGGGCTGGGTGGCCGAGAGGTAGTCGCGCGGGGCCTCGGCGCGCTCGCGCCAGGAGTCGTCCGCGGCGCGGTAGGCGCCGTCGGTGCGGTACGAGCTCGAGGGGCTGTAGTCGTCCGCGGCGGGCGCGGGGGCAAAGTCGTTGCCGGAGAGGTGGCGGCCCGAGCGCGTGTAGACGCTGATGCTGTCGGCGTCGGGGCGCGACGGGTTGCCGAGAAGGCCGCTGCGGCGCGGCTCGGGGTCGCGGGCCGGCTCAGGCTCGGAGTAGTAGTCGTCCTGCCCGTCGTAGGGCTCGTCGTAGTCGTTGTAGCCGTCGTCAAAGTAGTCGTCGTTGCCGGAATCGGCAGGGCGCATGCCCTGGACGGCACCCTTGATGTTGTCGAGAAAGCCCATGATGTTCCCCATGTCTCTCAGTGGCGCCATGCGGCGCCCACGCCGAAGGGCCTAGCTAAAGGGGTACTCCGGCGAGAACACTATCCTTCCCAGTCTAACGAGGGTGGAGCCCTCCTCGACCGCGATTTCAAAATCATCGCTCATTCCGCAGGAAAACTCAGGCAGGGCAAGGCCCGTGCGCTCGCGCAGCTCGCAGAGCAGCTCACGGGCGTCGCTGAAGGTCTTGCGGGCGGCGCAGGCGTCGTGGGCGGGGGCCATGCACATGAGTCCCTCGAGCTTCAGGCCCTCAAGGCCGGCGAGCTCCTCGGCGGCGGCGCGCACCTCGTCGGGCGTGAAGCCGCCCTTGCTGGCCTCGCCCGAGACGTTGCACTCGAGAAGCGCCGGCACCCGCAGGCCAGCACGGACGGCGCGGCTGGAGACGGCGCGCGCAAGCTCGAGGCCGGAGACGGACTGGATGCGCGCGGCACGGCCGAGCACCTGGTTGATCTTGTTCTTCTGCAGGTTGCCGATCATGTCGAAGCGCGGCGCGGTGATGCCGGCGGCCTCAAAGCCCTCGAGCTTGCGCGTGAGCTCCTGCGGGCGGTTCTCGGCAAAGTTGGCGTAGCCCGCGCGCATGGCGGCCACCACCTGGGGCACGTCCACCGTCTTGGAGACGGCGAACAGGCTCACCTCACCCACGCCGCGGCCCGCGCGCTCACAAGCATCCTTTACGTGGGAGAGGATCTGCTCGCGGCGCTCGGCAACAAAGGCGAGGTAGGAGCTGTCGAGGTCAAGGCCGGCGGCGGTAGTCTCGGCAGCATCACCAGCAAGCGCGTCGGCAGCTGCAGGGGCTTCCGCGGGCACGGGCGACGCATCAGCGGCAGCGTCTTCGGCAGACACGAGTGGCACACTGGCGGTCGCGCCAACTTCCGAAGGCGCGACCGACGCATCGGCAGCAACAGCGGCCTTCGCAGGCGTAGCAGCCGCAGCGACAACCTCGCCGTCCGCAACGCCCGCGCTCACGCCGTCCGCAGCCGCAACTCTCGCAACTTCGTCGCTACTCGGCATCGTCCTCGCCCGCCTCGGGCAGCTCGGCCGCACCGGCCACGCCCTCGATGTCAACCTCGGGAATCTGCTGGGCGAGCTGCTCGTCGGTGGTCTTGTCGGCCACGAGGCCCACGCCGCGGGTGGCGTACATCTCCTCGAGGTCCTCGTCGTCCATGTCGTTCAGCGAGTCCAGGCTGCGGCGCTTGCCCGTGAGCAAAAAGACGAGCCTCTCGCCGATCTCGACGGCGTTGTCGGAGATGCGCTCGAGCATGCGCGAGCACATGATGACGCGGCTGGCGGCGTCCATGTCCTCCTCAGGACCGAGCGTGGAGAGCGTGCGGAAGAACTGCTTGTAGAGCTCGTCCACCGGCTCGTCGAGCGTCGGCAGCGAGGCGGCCAGGCGCAGGTCCTCCTCCACGATGGCCGTCACGCAGCTGGACAGCACGCGGTAGACCAGATGGCCTTCGCTCGCGAGCAGGTCGATGAGCTGGCCGGGGACGTTGCGGCCGGCGCAGCGCTTGGCGGTCTTGGCGATGTTGCGCACGTGGTTGGACATGCGCGCCAGGTTGAAGTTCACGTAGATGACGAACTGGATGAGGCGCAGGTCGCTGGCCACGGGCTGCTGGGTGGCGATGAGCATGAAGGCCTTCTGCTCGAGGGCCGCGCAGCGCTCGTCGAGCTCGCGCGTGACGGCCTTGACGGCCTTGGCCTTGTTCTTGTCGCCCTCGGCCAGCGCGTCCACGGCGTCGTGGAGCTGCAGGTCGATGTTGGCGTAGATGGAGACGAGCTCCTGGCGCATCTCGGTAAGCTGGCGGTTGAATGCCTCTCGCATGATGACCCCCTTCGAAGGTTTGGGCGTGCCCGTGAGGGCGGAGTGGTCGCGGCCGATCAGCCGAAGCGACCGGTGATGTAGTCCTCGGTGCGCTGGTCGGCGGGCGAGTTGAAGATGGAGCTGGTGTCGCCGTACTCGATGAGGCCGGCCGGCTCGCCGGCGTGCTCCTGCAAGAAGAAGGCCATATAGTCGGAGACGCGCGCGGCCTGCTGCATGCTGTGGGTGACGATGATGATGGTCATCTCGCTCTTGAGCTCGGCCATGAGGTCCTCAACGCGCTGGACGCTCGTGGGGTCGATGGCGCTGCAGGGCTCGTCCATGAGCAGGACGTCGGGCTGCACGGCCAGGGTGCGGGCGATGCAGAGGCGCTGCTGCTGGCCGCCGGAGAGGGCCAGGCCGTTCTTGTCGAGCTGGTCGGCGACCTCCTTCCACAGGTTGGAGCGCTTGAGCGACTCCTCCACGATGCCGTCGAGCTCGCTTTTGCTGTTCACGCCGAGCAGGCGCGGGCCAAAGGCGACGTTCTCGTAGATGGACTTGGGGAAGGGGTTGGGCTGCTGGAAGATCATGCCCACGCGACGGCGAAGGTCTACCGGGTCAACGCCCTCGGCGTAGATGTCGGCGCCGTCAAAGGCCATGAGGCCCGAGGTGTGGGTGCCCTCGATGAGGTCGTTCATGCGGTTCATGCAGCGCAGGAAGGTCGACTTGCCGCAGCCGGAGGGGCCGATGAAGGCCGTGATGCTGTTGGGGGCGACGTCCATGGTGACGCAGGAGAGGGCGTGGAAGTCGCCGTACCAGAAGTCAAAGTCCTCGACGTGAATGCCGTTGCCGCCGTTTTCGGGCGCGTGGCGATAGACGGTCATGCTAGTTTCCCTTCGACTTGGATGCGGAGCGGCGCGAGAGGTAGCGCGCGAACATATTGAAGGCCAGGATCATCACCATGAGCAGCAGGGCGGTGCCGTAGGCGGCCTGCATGTTGATGCCCTCGTTGGCGAGCTGGTAGAGGTGGATGGTCATCGGGCGGCCCGAATCGAGCGGGGTGACGGGCAGGTTGATGGCCTGGCCCATGGTGTAGAGCACCACGGCCGTCTCGCCGATGGCGCGGCCGATGGCGAGCACGATGCCGGTGGCGATGCGCGGGAAGGCGGAAGGAAGCACGATCTTGCTCACGACCTGCCACTTGGTGGCGCCGAGACCATAGGCGCCCCAGCGGATGTAGCGGGGCACGGCGCGGATGGCCTCCTCGGTGGTGCGCATGACGATGGGCAGCATCATGAGGGCGAGCGCCAGCGCGGCGGAGAGCATGGACAGGCCAAAGCCCATGGCCTCGACGAACATCGCATAGCCAAAGAGGCCCATGACGATGGAGGGCACCGAGGAGAGGGTGTCGGCCGCGTAGCGGATGAAGGTCACGAGGCGCCCCTGCTTGGCGTACTCGGCCAGGTAGACCGCGGCAAGCACGGCGATGGGCGCGCAGATGAGCATGGCCAGCGCCGTGACGTAGAGCGTGGAGATGATGGTGGGGAAGATGCCGCCCTCGGCGTTGACGCCGTGCGGCCAGCCAAAGACGAAGTCGAGCGACATCACGGGCAGGCCGTTCACGGCCACAAAGCCGATGATGAGCACGAGCACGGCCGTGGTGAGCACGCCGGCGGCGCGGAAGACGCCGAGCATGACGTCGTTGGTGAGGTTCTTGTTGCCGCTGCCCTTGGAGCCCTGGGCGAGCAGGCGCTTGATGCGGGCGCGGCTGCCCTCGCGAGACTCGGTGACGGCGCCGGTGAGCGGCGTGACGTCGTCTGCGGTGAGCTGCTGCACGGGCGCGTGCTCGGCCGGGTCCTCCGGGTGGTCGAAGGTAAGGCCACCCACGGGCACGGCGGCGCGGTCCGCGGCCTTGGCGCGGCGACGGCGCGAGTGGCCGCGGCCGCTCTCGCGCGCGCTCGACATGGCGCGCACGATGCCCACGAGCGCCGCCGAGATGATGAACAGCACCACGCCCATGCCAAAGAGGGCACTGCGGTGAAGGCCGCTGGAGTAGCCCATGTCGAGCGCGATCTGGCTCGTGAGGGTGGAAAGCGGGCTCGCGATGCCGCTCGGGATGACGGGGGCGTTGCCCACCACCATGAGCACGGCCATGGTCTCGCCGATGGCGCGGCCCATGCCGAGCACCACGGCGTTCACGATGCCCATCTTGGCGGCCGGCAGCACGACCTTGTAGATGGTCTGCCAGCGGGTGGCGCCCATGGCGAAGCTCGCCTCGCGGATGCCCATGGGGATGGAGCGCAGGGCGTCCATGGTGAGCGTGGTGATGGTGGGCACGATCATGATGGCCAGCACGAGCCACACGGTGAGGGCGCCAAAGCCCAGGCCGCCGGTGAGGTTGGCCACGAGCGGGCGCAGGATGACCAGGCCAAAGAAGCCGTAGACCACCGAGGGCACGCCGGCGAGCAGGTCAACGGCGGTGCTCACGACGCCGGCGAGCTTCTTGCCGGCGATCTCGGTGAGAAAGACTGCGCAACCCACGGCCAGCGGCACGCCGATGGCCAGCGAGCCCACGGTGACGATGCCCGAGCCGGCGAGCAGGGCCAGGATGCCGTAGCGGCCCTCGGTGGGCGCCCAGCTAAGCGAGAAGAACTCGCCCAGGCCGATGTCGGTGAGCACCGGGATGGCCTTCCAGAAGGTGAAGACGAAGATGAGGATGACGGCGAGCACCGCCACGCAGGCGCAGGCCAGAAACAGGTTCTTGAGCGCAAGCTCCTTCATGCGCGTGGCGGCCGTCACCTGCTTGAGGTTGGAGGCCGCCTGGGCCCGTGCTAGTTGCTCCTGAGAATCCTGAGAAGCATCGAGGCTCTCGCTCACTTGGCCTCACTCCCCTCTTCGCTTCCCTGCGACTTGTGGGCCGGGATGTAGCCGGCGTCGCGGATGGTCTGGTCCATCTCGTCAGAAAGCACGTACGAGATGTAGTCGTAGGCGGCGCCCTGGGGGTCGCCGTTGGTGAAGAAGTAGAGGTCGCGCGAGATGGGATAGGAGCCGTTCTCGACGTTTTCCTCGGTGGCCTCCACGCCGTCGATGGGCAGGGAGCGCACGGAGGTGGAGGCGTAGGCCGAGTCCACGAAGCCGATGGAGATGTAGCCGATGGCGCCCGGCGTGCGGCTCACGACGTCGCGCACCTGGCCGGTGCCGGGAAGGACGGCCGCCGAGCGGTCGAACTCGGTGTCGCCCATGACGATGGAGCGGAAGGCCTCGCGGGTGCCGGAGGCCTCGTCGCGGTTGACGACCTGGATGGCGAGGTCGGCGCCGCCCACCTCGCTCCAGTTGGTGATCTTGCCGGCGTAGATGTCGCGCAGCTGCTCGGTGGTGAGGCCGCTCACGGGGTTGTCCGGGCTCACGATGACGGCGATGCCGTCGTGGGCGATGACGGTCTGAACGAGCTCGTGCTCGGACTCCTCGGCCGTGAGCTGGCGGCTCGAGGTGGCGATGTCGGCCGTGCCGTTGGTAACGGCCTCGATGCCGGCAGACGAGCCAAGGCCGCTCACGAGCACGTTGGTGCCCGTTTGCTCCTCAAAGCCCTCGGCGGCCATCTCGGCGATGGGAAGCACCGTGGTGGAGCCCGCTACGGTGAGCGTCTGCGAAGACGCCCCGCCCGAGCAGGCCGTGAGACCAAGAACCGCAGCGAGCGCCACGCAGAGCGCCGCTAGAGATATGCGATGGCAGCGTGACGACCGCATATGCCCCCTTCAGCTCGATAGGAGTAGAAACGACCAAGGTTGGTGGCCGTGGAGACGCACGAGTCCACGAGGTTTTGGGCGGGAAGGCCCGCCTGCTCGAGGGCAAGCGCGATGGCCGCGGAGAGGTCGAGGTTCGACTTTGTTTCGGCAGCGTGAACAATCCTACCAAACTCGGATGTGAACGTAGCCAAAAGCTCTTCGGAGACCTCGTAGTCGCACCCGAGAATGTGCGGCCCCACGTAGGCGTAGACCTCTCCCGGCTCGCAGGCGGCCTCGAGGCACAGAACCTCGAGCGCCTTGGCACTGATGCGCGCGAGCGTGCCGCGCCAACCGGAGTGCACCACGGCAAACGCGCCCGGGGCGCACAGCACCACCGGCACGCAGTCGGCAAAGCACAGCAGCACCGGCACGCCGGGCGCCGCGCAGACGATGGCGTCGGCGCCGGCCTGGGCCTGCTCGCGCGCGGCTTCCAAGGCGGCGGGATCTGCGCTGCGGACCACCACGACCTCGCTGCCGTGGACCTGCTTGGGCTCCACGAGGTTGTGCGCGATGCCGGCCGCGCCCAGGGCCGCAAGGGCCAGCTCGCGGTTCTTCGCCACGGCCGCTGGGTCGTCGCCACAGCGGCTGCCGAGGTTGAGGCTCGCGTAGGCGCCCGTGGAGACGCCGCCGCCACGCTCGGTAAACGCGAACGTGACCCCGCCCGGGCGAGAGGTGTCGCCGAGCAGGGTCACGCCGTGCGAAACGTAGCTAGTGAGGGCAGGGCCCATTACAGGCGGCCACGCTTGAGGAAGTCGGGGATGTCAAAGTCCTTGCTGCCCGTGGTGGCCGTGGAAGCGTGGGAGACCGGGGCGGCAGCCTGCTGCTGAGGCTCGGGAGCCGGAGCGCGGAAGTCGCCAAGCAGCGAGGGCTGCTGGGAGGCGTCCTGGAAGCCGGTGGCGATGACGGTGATGCGGACCTGGTCGCCGAGGCTCTCGTCAACGGTGGTGCCGAAGATGATGTTGGCCTCGGGGTCGACGTTGGCGGCGACGAGGTCGGCGGCATCGGAGATCTCGGTGATGCCGAGGTCCTTGGAACCGGCGATGGAGAGCAGCACGCGGGTGGCGCCGTCGACGGAGCTCTCGAGCAGGCGGCTGGAGATGGCCTCCTGGGCGGCGTCGGTGGCGCGGGAGTCGCCGGAGGAGGTGCCGATGCCCATCATGGCCGTGCCGGAGCCGCGCATGATGGTGCAGACGTCGGCGAAGTCGAGGTTGATGAGGCCGGGGACCGTGATGAGGTCGGTGATGCCCTGGGTGCCCTGGCACAGCACGTCGTCGGCCATGCGGAAGGCCTCGAGCATGGTGGTCTTCTTCTCGGCGAGGTCGAGCAGGCGGTCGTTCGGGATGACGATGAGGGTGTCGACGTTCTCGGAGAGGTTCTCCACGCCGGAGAGGGCGCTGGCGGTGCGCTTGCGGCCCTCGAAGGTGAAGGGCTTGGTGACGACAGCGATGGTGAGGGCGCCCACGTCGTTCTTGGCGATGTCGGCCACGACGGGAGCGGCGCCGGTGCCGGTGCCGCCGCCCTCGCCCGCGGTGATGAAGACCATGTCGGCGCCGGCAAGGGCGGCCTTGATCTCGTCACGGGAGTCCTCGGCGGCCTGGGCGCCCACCTCGGGGTTGGCGCCGGCGCCAAGGCCCTTGGTGATGTCGGTGCCGATGTGGACCTTCACGTCGGCGTCGGACATGGCCAGCGCCTGGGCGTCGGTGTTGATGGCGACGAACTCGACGCCGCGGATGCCCTCCTCGATCATGCGGTTGACGGCGTTGGTGCCGCCGCCGCCCACGCCCACGACCTTGATGACGGCGAGGTAGTTGCTGAGGGTGTCGGTTGCGCTCATAGGTCCTCCTTGGGTGGCGACGCCTTTGTTGGTGGCGTTGGTAGCGCTCTTACGTGCGTTGGATCTGGTTCGTTTAGCCATGTTGCAAACTCTCAAGCTCAGGTTTAGCTCTACCCGTGAGGTAAAGCGCCGTATATTGGCACATCAAACGTTCCCGCGTCAACAAATTCCGGGGAACTTTTCACGCGAACTGCAAATTGCTTGGGCTCCCCTACTCGTAGGAGTCGTCGTAGTAGCTGTCATACGAGTCGTCGTAGTAGTCGTCGTACGAATCGTCGTAGGAGCCGTCGTCGCTGCTATCCGAGCCGTCGGAGCCGTCGCTGGCCGAGTCCGTGGTGGCAGTGGCCGTGGCCGCAGCCTCCTCCTTGAGCTTCTGGGCCACCGTGCCCTCCACGCCGGTGAGCGTGGCGCCGTCTGCCACCTTGCGATAGGCGGGCTTGCTCGGCACGCGGACGTTCACGTAGGTGAGCTGGTCTCCGTAGTTGGCCATAATCTCGAGCAGAGCTTGAGCCTTGGCGCTCACGTCGGTGGCCGAGCCCAGGCTCACCTCCAGGCCGCTCTTGAGAATGAGCGAGATGCTGCCCGAGCTTGCCGCGTAGTAGACCTGCGCCTGGCTCGTGATCTGCTCGGGGAGCTGCTGCTGGTAGCTCAGGACGTCGAGGATGGCGTCGTCGGTGGAGGCGCTGCCCTGGGCGGGGTTCACCGAGGTGGGCACGTTGGTGATGAGCAAACAGCCCAGTTCCTCGGCCTTCACGAGGGCCTGGGTGGTGACGTCGTCAGAGACCGAGGTGTCGAGCTGGGTGGGCTCGATCCACACGCCGTCGTCGCCGAGCGACCACGCGCTCGTGCCCGAGCCGCAGACCACGATGGCGGCCACGCTGCGCTCCTCCACGCTCACGCCGAGCTTGTCGGGAAACTCGCGCGTGATGTTCACGCTCTTGACCCAGGGGTTGGCAGAGACATTCTGCGCAACGAGGTTCGTGTCCACCGAAAGCAGGGTGGTGCCCTCGTCCACCGCCGCGAGCTTGGCGATGGTGGCCGCGCTCACGTGCTCGGAATCCTGCGCGTCGATTCCGGTGATGACAAAGACCGGCAGCTGCGCCATGACGAGCACCGCCACGAGCGCCACGACGCCCAGGATGGCCACCACGGCGGCACCAATGGCCACGCGGCGCACGATGGTGGAGGCAGGCGAGGCGCTCGCCTCCGCACGCGAGGCACGACCCGTAGCCGAGGCACGAGACGCGCGGGATTGGGTGCGGTCGCCACGCAGCGAGGGGCCGGCAGCACCGCGCGCGGACTTGCCGTCGGCCACCTTGCGGGCCGTGGCGCCCAGCTTGGGCGACGGGCCGTCGAGCTTGCCTCGGGCAGGGGCGCTTAGCTTGGGCTTGGCAGAGCCGCCCAGCCTGGAGGAAGGCGAGCCGCCGCTCAGCTTGGGCTTGCCAGGAGCGCCATCGTCCGGCTTGGGCACGGAGAGCCCGCGCTTCTTGGCCTTGGGCGCCGCGGCCTTGTCCACGCCCGCAGCGGAGCGCGGCGTGGCCGTGAGCTTGGTTGAGCCTTTGGGCGTGGCGACGCGACCGCGGGCGCTACGACGAGAACCCGAGGAACTTGACTTCCGGTTGGAGGTCGACACCGCTCGCCTCCTTCACGCGGTCGTGCATCTCGCGCATGACGGCCAGGACGTCGGCCGCCGTCGCGGTGCCGTTGTTCACGACGAAGTTGGCGTGCGTCTCGCTCACCTGGGCCCCGCCCACGGCAAAGCCCTTGAGCCCGCACTCCTCCACCAGCTTGGCGGCGCCCTTGTCGCCCACGGGGTTGCGGAAGACCGAGCCGCAGCTGGGCTTGCCCATGGGCTGGGTGGCGCGGCGGCGGGCGAGCAGGTGCTCCATCTCGGCGGCAATCTGGTCCTTGTCGCCCGGCTCCACCATGAGGGTGGCCTCAAGGACGATGTCGGCGCCGCCGAGGCTGTTGTAGCGGTACCCCCACTCCACCTCTGAGCCGTGCACGCGCACGAGGCCCTGGCCCGGGCGATAGACCACGAGGCTCTCCACGCGGGTGCCGATCCAGTCACGCCTGGTGCCGGCGTTCATGGAGATGGCGCCGCCCAGGGTGCCGGGGATGCCGCAGGCAAACTCAAGGCCGGTCATGGACGCCTTGCGGGCGGCCGTCACCACGCGGGAGAGCAGCACGGCGGCGCCGGCCACGATCTTGCGCTCCTCGGGGTGGACCTCCACCTTGGAGAACTCGCGGCCCAGGGTGATGACGCAGCCGTCAAAGCCCTCGTCTGAGACGAGCAGGTTGGAGCCCTTGCCCATGACGACCCACTCCACGGCCTGGGCGCCCAGCACGTCGATGACGCGCGTGAGGGCCGCCGGCGTGTGGCAGACGGCGAGCATGGCGGCAGGGCCGCCGATGCGGTAGCTCGTGCGGTGCGAGAGGCGCTCGTCACAGATGATGTCGGCATCAACCGCGCCCGAGAGGCTGAGATAGGCGTTTGACAGGCTCACGTGTGCTCCCCCTACGCCATGGCCTCGGTCTTGGCCTCGACAAAGGCGGGGCCAACGAGGGTGACGTCGCCGGCGCCCATGGTGATGAGCAGGTCGCCGGGCTTCACCTCGGCCACCAGGCGCGAGATGAGGTCGCGGCGGTTGGGCACGTAGTTGACCTCGGCGTTCTTGCCGTTTTTGACCACGGCGTTGGCAACCGTCTTGCCGGAGATGCCGGGGATGGGCATCTCGCCCGCGGAGAACACGTCCATGACGTAGAGCACGTCGGCGTCGCCGAAGGCCGCGCCGAACTGCTCGGCCAGGTTCTTGGTGCGGGTGTAGCGGTGCGGCTGGAAGACCACGACCACGCGGTCGTAGCTGAGGCCCGCGGCGGCAGACAGGGTGGCGGCCACCTCGGTGGGGTGGTGGCCGTAGTCGTCCACCACGGTGATGCCGTCGATGTCGGCCACGTGGGTGAAGCGGCGCTTCACGCCGGCGAAGGTCGAGAGCGCCTCGGCCGCGGCCACGACGTCGAGGCCGAGCACGTCGGCCACGGCGATGGCGGCGGTGGCGTTGAGCATGTTGTGGCGACCGGGGTTGGCCTTGATGGTGACGCTCACGCTCTTGCCATCGGGGCAGCGCACCTCGAGGTGGCTCTCGAGGCTCTTGCCGCCCTCCTGGGGCACGCAGACGTAGTCAAACTCGCCGTTGCCTTCAAAGCCGTAGGTGAGCACCTTGCGCGTGCACTTGGAGGCGACCTTGCGAACGCCCTCGGACTCGCCGCAGGCCACGACGAAGCCGTCGTCGCCCACGGTGTCCATGAACTGGCCAAAGGTGTTCTCGAGGTTCTCGAGCGTGCCGTAGTGGTCCAGGTGGTCGGCCTCGATGTTGGTGATCACCGTGACCTTGGGGTTGAAGAAGAGGAAGGAGCCGTCGGACTCGTCTGCCTCGGCAACGTAGTACTCGGACTTGCCGCTGTGGGCGTTGGTGTTGTAGCCCTCAACGAAGCCGCCGATGAGGAAGGACGGGTCGAGGCCCATGCGGTCGAGCATGGTGGTGACCATGGAAGACGTGGTGGTCTTGCCGTGGGTGCCCGAGACGGCCACCGTGGTGTGGCCGAGCGAGAGGGCCGGCAGCATCTTGGCGCGCGGCCAGACCTCGATGCCCAGCTCGCGGGCGCGGATGACTTCTGGGTTGGACTCGGGGATGGCGGTGGAGATGACCACGACGTCGGGCGTGGTGGCGTCGATGGTGGCGGCCTCGTGGCCCACGTGGACCTCGATGCCGGCGGCCTCGAGCTCGCGGACGTAGCGCGAGCTCTTGAGGTCGCTGCCCGTGACGTGGATGCCGCGCTCGTGCAGCACCAGGGCGATGCCGCTCATGCCCGCGCCGCCGATGCCGACGATGTGGACGCGCTGGAAGGGCAGCTT